>CAYRNI010000229.1:0-1511 GCA_964425665.1 uncultured bacterium | reverse complement strand
TTCGAGCGCTTTTGCCGTATCGCCAAGTTGGATAAATATTTTTCCCACTTTAAGACAAATCCACGGGTCGAACTTTCCGATATTCGCCGCACTGTCTGCATACTGAATCGCCAATAGAGTATCTCCTCTCTCGAAATATACTATTGCAGGTGCTATATACCCTGTGGGGAAATTCGGGTCGGTCTCACGCAATTTCTTCGAATATTTTAAAACATCGTCATATTTCCCCATTCTCAATGCGATATTGCTCGCGCTCGCAAAAACCCACGCCGAGGTGCTATCCTGTTCGAGTGCCAACCGAGTATAATAATATGCACTATCGAGTTGATTTATGTCCTTGAACTGCTCTGCGATACCGCAATAACCCATAGCCGACCTCGGCGAATCGTGGATAACTCGCCCAAACCAAAGCCAATCGCTGCGAAAATAAACCGAGTAAGTTATACCGATTAAAAATAATGCCGTAATATATGAACATATCAATATTTCAATCAGCCGTATTTTTTCCAATTTGATTTTTTCTTTAAGTTCCATATACGCGTAGCCGAATATGATGCTCATCCCAAAACTGGGAACAAAAATGAATCGTTCCGCCCATATCGCACCTCTATGTTGCATTATACCGAGAGCGGGAAATAAAAGTATTATCACCCACAAAATCGCGAACCAAACCTTTTTTGAACGAATCCATAAAATCGATGGAATTATAATCGCGAGCATCGGTATAATCCACATAAGCCACCACAAAAGCGAATGATATGAATACATCTCCCCGTGATACGGCGAAAGCGACAGCGGAATAACGAGATTTTGAACATATCGCACAAAAAGATATGGTAGCATTGCAATATGCTTGAAAAAATCATACCATATAGGAGTATAACTTCCGAATGTGAACAGAACCCAATATCTGAGAGCAAAATAAAGGACAAATGGAATCAAAAGATGAAGTGATTTTGTAATAGATTTTTTCCAATTTTCACCCTTCACGAGATAGAGATATAGAGGGAATATAAAAATTCCTGCGGCGGCGGTTTCCTTGGAGAAAAGTGCGAGTGCGAAAAGAATCGGCGCTAACACAAGACGAGAAAACGACTTATAACTATCGAAAGCGAGCATAGCCAATATGAAAAACAATCCAGCGGAAAGGTCTGTTATTCCACATATAAACGCCACCGATTCGATGTGAGTAGGATGAAGTGCAAAGACTGCTGTCGCTAAGAAAGCGATATTTTTATCGGTAAAAAATCTTCTGCTCAAGGAAAATACCGCGATTATAATAGCGAAATAGAAAAATATATTGAACAATCTGAACATAAAAGCATCGAGTCCCCAGATATGAAATCCCAACCATAGCCAAAGAACCGATATGGGTCTATAATATGGGGGAGGTAATGCGGTTTGAACCGGCGGCAAAAATGTCTGTCCGAAAAGCCACAGCGGCGATGCCGACCTTATCGCCGGATTATCCTTTATCATCACATGGTCATCGACTATAAATTCGCTGCTCA
>CAYRNI010000228.1:0-1531 GCA_964425665.1 uncultured bacterium | reverse complement strand
TTTTTTTCAGATGTCTATATCATCATCCGGAGATGATTGCGATTTCCTTTTTACACGGTATTTCTCGATGTTTATATGATTGCAGTTAGGGCATCTATCGGCATCGGCAGGAAATTTTGTTCCGCAAAATGGACAGACTACAACTTTGGGTTTTTCTGGTTTCACTGCCCGCGATGTTTTCATTGGTTTAGTTGTATGCTCGGTTGCACCGATGTTTTTGGTTACTGAACGAGTTTGCTGTCTCGGTTTCGATGGTTTATATTCAGGGGTGAACTTCTTTGTAGTAGATGTAAGTCGCCGCTCGAGCAAATTTACCCGAGAACGCATACCTTTGATATGACGCTCCATACTTTGAATCTTGGCAAACATCCGCTCGAGCGCCCAGGCGATTATAAGAATTGAAAATGCTATCAAAATGATTTGGATGCTCATAATATGCTCCTTTTTCAAAATAATATATTTTTCTTGTTGCCTTTGTCAAGTTAAACAAATATCTTATTAAGATGAACAAATGGACTGACATATTATTATGGGTAATTGTAATCGTCTCGGCGTTCGTAATAGCGAAAGTCGTTTCTGTTGTGTTAGGTGAGGTTAGAAAAAAACTTGCGGCAAAAACGAAATCGAAATTGGACGATTACATTCTCGATGCACTTCGCAAAAAACCTGTGATGCATATTTTTATACTTCTCGCATTGATATGGGTTGTCAATGATGCCGCTGCGAATTTTCCAGAGATGAACAGTAAAATTATACTCATAATTAACAACGCACTGGCGATATATGGAATTTTCATCGGTGCTTTCATCATCGATGGGATAATTATGGCTATACTCAAATGGGCGAACGAGGAACTACAACATAGCGGTCAAACCGCTGTCATCCACGAGTTCTTTCCACTTATACGAAAAGTAATGCGAGTTATTGTATTTTCGGTAGCTGCTGTTATAGTGCTTTCACATCTCGGCGTCGATGTCAGTTCATTGATTGTCTCGATGGGCGTTGCCGGCGCTGCATTGGCTCTCGCAGTGAAAAATACTGTCGAAAATGCTGTCTCTGGAATATTGATTATGCTGGATAGACCTTTCAGAATAGGCGATAGAATAAAGTTGGATACTGGAGAGGTCGGAGATATTTACGAAATCGGGCTGAGAAGCACGAAAATTCTAACTTTTGAAAATAATCTAATTATTCTGCCGAACTCGAAATTGCTCGACGAGAAAATAGTAAATCTATCTTATCCCAACCCCATAATACGAGTGAAAATAGAGGTCGGTGTGGCATACGGCAGCGATATCGAGAAGGTAAAATCCGTAATGGAAAAAACCGCCCGCGAGAACAAACTCGTTCTCGAAGACCCGGCACCAGCGGCATATTTTGTGAATTTTGGCGAGAGTTCTCTCGATTTTATCCTGCTCGCTCGTGTCGAGAAATATAAAGACGCCTGGAATGTCGAAAATCAGCTGCGTGAAAAGATATATGAGGCATTTGCAGAAAATAATATCGAAATTCCATTCCCGCAAATGGATGT
>CAYRNI010000227.1:0-1613 GCA_964425665.1 uncultured bacterium | reverse complement strand
TACTCGTCAATTTCTGTTCGAAAACGAAATCGATGATACTCCCGTTCGTTTCGATATTCTGACAATCGATTTACGCAATGAACGGGTCGAACATTTCGAGAACGCATTTACGGCAGATTGACTACCTAATAATAAGCACAGGGCATTTCGCCTGCCGTATAACCTTGTCGCTGGTGCTGCCGATGAAAAGCTCCTGAATAATTCCTTTGCCATTCGACCCCATAACTATTAGAGAAACATTTTCTTTATTTGCAACATTTACAATTTCATCGTAAGGTATTCCCTCGAATATGCGAATTTCCACCTGATAGCCGAGATTTCTCAATTCGGTTTTGTATGATTCGAGTTCTTGTTCGGCTTTCTTTGTCATTTGGTCGGCGACTTCTTTGCGAATATTGTCGAGCTGAACCGAGTAAAAACCCTCGAAATTAGCGAGTGAATCCACCTCACGCTCATCGATAATATGAACGAGAACAACCTTTTGTGCACCGCATTCCACTCGAATTTTTTTTAGAGCATCATAAGCCCGTTTAGCAGTGTCGGAAAAGTCTGTTGCGAAAAGTATTTTCTTAAACATTCGATTCCCCCCTATAAAATTATCTATTTTAGATAGACAGCATTTTTCTCCGCTGTAAAATTTTGCCCCGAAATTTTTATATTATATATGCCCGATGACAGATTTTCTGGAGACCATTTATAAGTCGTTTTTGCATAAATCGTTCCAGAGTGAACGATTTTTCCAGAAATATCTGAAATAACGATTTTATATTCGCCGGCTGGAGCATCTATCTCGATTGCAAGCTCGCTATTGAACGGCGATGGATACAGATTTATAGCGATTTGCGGTGTAATAACCCGTTTTTCATCGATTTTCGTATCGCTAAGAGTAGCCTCGGGTGTGAATGGAATCCCCGCAGCTGCGAACACAAAAGCAGTATCCATAGATTGACAATAGCCATAAGGCTCGCCATCATCGAACATCTCGTTGCCATTTTCGTCCTTGAAAACTAAAATTTGTTTCAATCCTGATGGAACATTCTCGATTGTCGCATTAGTATCCAAAATCGGGACGACGAAATCCGTATCCATCTCGCCTGTGCCGGAAAACATTCCCTGAGACATATCCATCACCAACGCATAAATATCTGTGAACTCGATAGTCCCAGGATGAACAATAAATGAGATATCCACAGTATCATCCATAGGGATTTCCAAATCGCTAAAATCGCCGCCGACTGTATGAAACGGACTGAGCGGATACATACCCATCGGGTTCCCTTTAATAACAGAATCGTTCACAACAGCAACACCGAAAGCATAAGACAGACTATCATCATAGAAATCGCCAGGTATACCGAAACTCCAAGGGGATGAGGAAACCAAAGCGAAATCGATCGCGCTATAATCGAGTGTTCCGCCAGCGAAAGACCTCATTTCATTTTCCGTGAGAATCGCAGCAATTCCCTGTGCTGTATCTGGTTCGGTGCATTCGAAAACAAACCTGCCATCGAGTGATTCCCGCAAAGTCACCTCGGGTGTGAATGGAATCCCCGCAGCGGCGAACACAAAAGCAGTATCCATAGATTGACAATAGCCATAAGGCTCGCCATCAT
>CAYRNI010000226.1:0-1675 GCA_964425665.1 uncultured bacterium | reverse complement strand
TTGAAACTTAAAAGTTCCGTGTGCTAAATTGCTTCGTAGCGGAATTTTTTCTCAGGGCAAGTTTCTGTGTTGCTATGACCTTTATGAATGGCATCGACTTAAGCAAACACCAAACGATGACCTGCTGGCTCGGGTATAGGGTCGCCGAACTCTTTGGCTGTATCGAGCCATAACTTGATAGCTTCATTTATGTTTGTCAACGCTTCTTCTCTCGTGTTTCCATGAGCCATACATCCGGGCAATTCGGGCACATCGGCAACAAAAGCCTGGTCCTCATCACTCCAGTATATAATGATTTCATACTTATCCATTATATATCGCCTCCAAGATTGTATTTCACGATTACATTTCTAACCTGTTGAACTCGATACGGTTTCGCTTTATCATTGTCCTTTTGCAAATTTATTTTCTCTTCGATTCCTGACTTTCGAAAAATATGATGACTTCCCCGAATGCGCTCATCGAATCCCAATCTATGAAGTAAATTACATAAATCGGAGAATCGGATATTAGCATCGGACGAACCTGTTAAAATTTTCAAAAGAAGTCTATCGAATTTCTCCATTGCGAATTCCTCATATATTTCTATATCCACTCCGTATAAGTTTAGTCCATTATTTTCTCACTGTCAATGAAAAAAGATACAAACAACGAAGTTTCTAAAGACAAAACGATATTTATCTTTTCGAATGAATCGATTTCATATTAAATTCTGCCAGAATAAAAATATTCGTCATCTGAACAGTTCTAAATACCAATCCAGTATTTTTTCGCCGAACGGAATGACGATAATCGTCGCAGCGCAGATAAATGGTCCGAATGGAATAGCGGTATTTATCTCGGCATCTTTGGGGGAAATCGCTTTCCTCATAATGACAGTTATCACTCCGCCAATCGCTCCCAAAAACGCGGAGATGAAAATTACCAGCAGGACATTTTTCCATCCGACCAATAGCCCGATTGCTCCGATGAGCAATATATCGCCGGCTCCCATAGCCTCCTTGTGAAACGCTCGTTTGCCAAGAACGGATATAATCCAGAATGCGAATGTCCCGATTGCTGCACCGATTAGCGAACTTATCAGCATTCTCCAACCGCCGTAAAGAAATGATGCCACTATACCCACAACCGCGACAGAAATCGTAAGTTCATCGGGGATAAGTAGATGCTCGATATCTATCCAAGATATCGCCAAAAATATCGGGAGAATCAAAACCATTCGGATAATCGGGATGTATGCATCCGCAGGATATAGAAGATATGTTAGTAAATATGCGATACCGACGAACGCTTCGACGAAAGGGTATCTCGGCGAGATTTTCGCTCCGCAATTTCTACATTTTCCACCGAGAACTATATAACTTATGATGGGGATATTATCGTATATCTTGATTTTTGCTCCACATTTGGGGCAGTGCGAACCGGGGAACACGATGGATTCGCCTCTCGGGATTCTCCAAATCAGCACATTGGTGAAACTGCCGACGATTGTTCCCAGCAGAAAGAAAAAAAACGCTATTATAGGGTTATGAACCATCTCGTTTATTTCCTCAAATATTGCATAATAATCGTATGAATTTTTTCATTATCCGGCAGAAGTTGACTTGCTCGGTTGAAATTTTCGAGCGCTTTTGCCGTATCGCCAAGTTGGATAAATATTTTTCCCACTTTAAGA
>CAYRNI010000225.1:0-1827 GCA_964425665.1 uncultured bacterium | reverse complement strand
ATGCTTCTTTTTAGAATTTAGTGTTTAACAATTATATGGAGGTTTTTTCATCCCAAATCCTGGATATTTAAAGTTCATATAATTTTAACAATTCACAAAAATTCCTGTCGAAAATAAAAAATTTATCTCGTATGAAAATATCGAATGAAAAAATTCTTGCTCGCTGGCTTTCTGATAGAGCGAAACAATTGTATGGTGTCGGAGTAGAAGCCGAGATATTCGAACCAGATAACCCCGATTTCGGCGATTTGTCCACAAATCTGCCTTTCAAACTGGCAAGAACTGTTCGTAAGCCACCGAAAGTTATAGGGGAAGAGATTTTGGATGCAGATATTCCGAAAATTTTTTCGCGGGCAGAAATGGCGGGGGCAGGGTATATAAATTTCTATTTCGACATAGATTATTTACATAGCGTAATTCTCGATGTCAATAGAAACCCCGATGAGTGGGGTAGATTTCAAATCGAAAATCCGAAAAATATCCAGATAGAATTCGTCAGTGCGAATCCGACAGGACCACTGAATATAGTTTCTGCGAGAGCCGCCGCTGTGGGTTCTACAATCGCGAAATTGCTCGAACTGGCGGGGAATAAAGTAACGACCGAATTCTACATCAACGATGCTGGCAATCAAATTCGTTTGCTCGGGGAAAGTTTTAGATGTCGAATCGAGCAGGTTAAAGGCAAACATTGCGAGATGCCCGAGGATGGATATTTCGGCGAATACCTTGTGGATTATGCCCGCGAGTATGTGGAGAAATCACCCTCCGAGACCCCCGATGAATGGATTTTGCGTAGAATATTGGACGAGCAGAGAGAAATACTCGAAAAATTCAGAACACATTTCGACAGTTGGTTCTCCGAGAGCGAGTTCAGAAAGACTGGCAAGGTCGAACAGGTGCTTGAAAGACTCACACATAAAGGATTGGTCTACGAGTATGAGGGAGCAAAATGGTTCAAAGCATCTGAGATAAATCCGGATGCAAAAGATTTTGTTCTAATCAAATCGGACGGCGAATGGGCTTATGGATTAGTGGATATCGCATACCACGCAAACAAGTTCGAGGAACGAGGTTTCGATATCGTTCACACTATTTTAGGACCCGACCATCACGGGCATAAGGCACGGATGGAATCGGCTATGAAGGCATTAGGGCACGATGGCAAATTGAAAATCATCATATTGCAACAGGTCAATCTCATCGAGGGCGGTGAGAAGGTCAAGATGTCGAAACGAGCGGGCAAAATAATAACTATGGATACGCTAATCGAGGATGTCGGTATAGATGCAGCGCGGTATTTTTTCCTTGCCCGCAAAGCTGAATCCCATCTCGATTTTGACCTCGCTCTCGCCCGAAAGACATCGGATGAAAATCCTGTGTATTACATTCAATACGCCTATGCGAGAATACAAAGTATTTTGCGGTTCGCTAAAAGTAAGGGAATAGATATCGACCATATCGATTCAAAATCGGCAGATTTGAACTTGCTGACTCAACCCGAAGAAAATATCCTCTGTCGTAAAATTATAAAATTTCCCAGCGAGGTAAAAGAAGCTGCAATATCGATACAACCGCATATAATTCCATTCTATCTTCTGGAGTTGGCAAAAATTTTTCATAATTTCTACACGAAACATAGAGTCGTATGCGATGATGAAAAACTTACGCTCGCGCGGGTATCTCTTATATCCGCGGTTTCCAACACGATAAGGAATGGACTCGCGATTTGCGGAATCGAAGCACCGAGCGAGATGTAATTTTATCTGAATAAAAAATGAGAGTTCTGCAAAATAGACGATTTTTAGGTTCTTTGAGATGTGTTTTTAT
>CAYRNI010000224.1:0-1830 GCA_964425665.1 uncultured bacterium | reverse complement strand
CCTTCTTTGTGCATTGCTTTTTTCTGAATCCCGACAAGAGTCGGGACATTCCCTGTTGCACAGACAAAACCGCCGAAAAAAATTGTCATAAAACAAATCTGTATAATTTCGCCAAGTGATATTAACAATGAAAATTTGTTTTGCATAGATTTATCATTGTCGTTATCTTTTGATTTCAACAGGAAAATTCAGGAGAAAGTTTATGGATAAAAAAACACCCGAACAAATTTCGGACGAACGACTCATACGATTGCAGAAACTCGAGCAGATAAGAGAAATCGGAATCGACCCGTATCCGCCGGAAGTTTTTGTCGATTTCCCGATATGCGAACTTCGCAGGAATTTCGAGTTACTTCTCGGCAGAGGCGATACAGTTCATATCGCTGGGAGAATTATGTCGAAACGAGTTCACGGGAAAAGCTCTTTTGCCAATATTCAAGATGGCACGGAAAAAATCCAATTGTATTTTCGCTACGATGTTCTCGGCGAGGAAAAGTATAAATTTTTTAAGAAAATGGTCGATATCGGCGATTTCATAAATGTTTCTGGAACACTTTTCCGCACCCACACAGGCGAGGAAACTATCAATGTGGAAGATTATACTCTCTTGGCGAAATCTGTTCGACCACTGCCCGAAAAATGGCACGGTCTCGCCGATGAGGACACAAAACTTCGCTACCGATACCTCGACATTTTGATGAATCCCGTTGTAAAAGAGAGGTTCGTAAAGCGAGCGAAAATGATTTCTGCTATGCGTGACTTTCTCGATTCGCACGGCTTTCTCGAGGTCGAAACACCGATTCTTCAGCCACTTTACGGCGGTGCCAATGCGAGACCGTTCAGCACTTTCCACAATGCTCTCGAAATGAAATTGTTTCTGCGAATCGCAACTGAACTGTATCTCAAACGATTGATAATCGGCGGTATGGACAAAGTATATGAAATCGGCAAAAATTTCCGCAACGAGGGAATCGACAGGATGCACAACCCCGAATTCACCGCAATCGAGGTCTATCAGGCATACGCGAATTATAACGATATGATGGAACTCTCCGAGCAACTGCTGAAACACATCACCGAACGAGTTGTCGGCTCTATGGAGGTATCGTATCAGGGTATCGCAACGGATTTGTCCAAGCCGTTCGAGCGGATTCGGTTCTGGGATGCAATCGCACAGAGGACTGGCAAAGATTTCTCCGATGCTACGAGGGATGAGTTGGCGGAATATCTGAAATCGCAAAATATCGAATATGATAATAACGCACCGAAACATATATTGATAAATGAATTATTTGATGAAATGGTCGAAAAAACACTCATAACACCCACATTTATAATCGACTATCCAATAGAATTATCACCGCTCGCCAAAAGAAAACGCGATAACAAAAATCTCGTCGAACGATTCGAACTTTTCTGGTATGGAATGGAAATAGCGAACGCTTTCACCGAACTCAACGACCCAATCGACCAGCGCAATCGGTTCGAGCAACAAATGGATTACCGAGCAAAAGGCGACCCCGAGGCTCAGGTTCTCGATGAGGATTTCATAACCGCACTCGAACACGGTATGCCACCAACAGGCGGTCTCGGAATGGGAATCGATAGAATGGCTATGATTTTAACCGATAGCTACTCCATAAGGGACATCATAATTTTCCCCCTGCTGCGACCAAAATAACACCCTTCGGGTGTTTTCCTCGCAGGCGTTCGCCTGTCTTCCTTGTGCAACTTCCTTTCAGGCAAAGTCTGAATTCTTTGTTGCACTTGATTAGTCAAATAAGTTTCCAATACCAAAAAGTTCGGGGCGTTTGGCCTATCTTTCGCGCG
>CAYRNI010000223.1:0-1862 GCA_964425665.1 uncultured bacterium | reverse complement strand
CCGACCATATCGCCGTAGAGCGTGGCATAGCCGACACTCATCTCGCTTTTGTTCCCTGTTGCCAGAACGAGATGACCGAACTTGTTCGAGAATGCCATCAGTATGTTCCCGCGGATACGCGATTGCAGATTTTCTTCGGTAATACCGTATTCTTTCCCTTCGAAATATGGCTCGAGATAATTCAAATATTGCTCGAACAGGGGCTCGATTTCAATCGTCAAAAAATTTATTCCGAGATTTTCGGCGAGTTTTTTTGCATCTTCGTAGCTTTGCGATGCAGTGAATCTTGTCGGCATAAAAATCGTATAGACATTCTTTGCACCGATAGCATCGGCAGCGATAGTCGCTACCAGCGACGAATCGATTCCACCCGAAAGCCCGAGGACCACCGATTTAAAATTATTTTTGACGATATAGTCGCGAAGCCCCAGCACGAGCGCATCCCATATTTCTTTTAACTCTTCCGATGGTTGTGCGATGGTATTTTCGATTTCCGGTTTTCGTTCATAACTCGAAAAAGGTATTTTTACGATGTCGACTTGGTTAGAAATTCCGCGCTTGAGTCTTTTGCTCGGAATTTCTGTGTCGAAAAGTTTTTGTCTAAAAGTATCTGCGAGAACTATATCGCACACGAGCAATTGCTCCTCGAAGGATTTCGCACGAGCGATTATTTCACCATCGCTATCGACGACGAAAGACCGACCATCGAACACGAGTTCGTCTTGCCCCCCGATGCAATTGATGTATGCCACGGGAACAGAATTATCGTGGGAGCGAGTGGCAATCATCTGCTCGCGGACTGCTTGCTTACCTCTGCGATATGGCGACGAGTTTATATTTATCACGATTTCGCAATCGCCAGCGGAGGATTGAACCGAAATGGGTCCATCCGAATGCCAGATATCCTCGCAGATTCCGATGCCGAATCTGAAATCCGATGTTTCATAAACGGGGATTCGGTCGCCGTCGGTGAAATATCGTTTCTCATCGAAAACGCCGTAGTTCGGCAGAAATATCTTGCGGTATATATCCCAGATTTTTCCTCGATAGATTACCGCAGCAGAATTGTATGTCTCGTCGGATTTTTCTGGGAAACCCACGATTACGATAGAATTTGCATTTTTTGTTTTCTCGGCGATTTCATCCACCGCTCGCCTCGATTTTTCGAGAAAATCCAATCGAAGCAGCAAATCCTCCGGCGGATACCCACAGACGGCGAGTTCAGGGAAGGCGATTATATCCGCACCGAGATTGTCGGCTTCTGCGATGTATTCGACAATTTTTTTAACATTGCCCGTAAAATCGCCGACTGTTGTATCGATTTGTGCGAGCGCTATTCGTATGGAACGCATTATCTCTCCTCGAAAAACTCATCGTTTAATTTATAATCCTCGACAATTTTCGCAATAGAATAATAATTCTTGTATTTATAATAAATGAGAATTTATTTTGAATTTCCAATAAACACTATGGAGGCGAACTATGAACGGCGGGAAAGAAAAATCTGAGGAAGCCTATGAATTGAGAAAGTTTATTGATAGAAGACTTCGCGATTTTCGGAAGCAGAATCCACAAATCGCTCGCACATTTATGGATTTTTGGCGAGCCACAAAACATAAATCGCCACTTCCCCAAAAATATAAGGAACTCATTCAACTCGCTATCGTTCTCTACGACCGCTGCGAGTCGTGTATATATCAGCATACAGAACTTTGTCTTATGGCGGGAGCGACTCGTGAAGAAATTTTGGATGCTGTAAGTCAAGCCGTAGCGATAGGCGGAGGAATAGTGTATGAGAACCTCGCCTATGTTATGGATGCATTGGACTATTTCGAGCCGATAATCGCAGCGAGAAAGAGATA
>CAYRNI010000222.1:0-1926 GCA_964425665.1 uncultured bacterium | reverse complement strand
TTTTATAATTTTTTTATAAATATCTTTACTTTTCCAAAACTTATCGGTTCGAGTGTTTTTTCCATCGCTTTTTTTATCTTGAAATAGCCGCAATCGAGCGAGAGGAATGAAATTAAAAATCGTTCCTGTTCATCGGGGACGATTTTTTTATATTTTTCCATCGTCCAGCGTATATATTTTGCAGTTGCGAGCGAGTTCGCCAGCGGGTCGAATATGCTTTTACCGGAAATTCCGAGCCATTTGGAAACATCGTCGAAGAGATTTTGTGATAGTGCAAAAAGCCCCCTGCGATTGTGAAAATCGAACAGGGGGTCTAATTTTGTGCGGGATTTCGCCGCCGCAAGAAACCATCCAACATATCGACTAACATCCTCGGGGAAAAATCTCGAAACCGCATCGGATATGGACGATATGCAGATTATATCGCGCGACTTACTGTATTCCAAATTTATCGGTAGGAATATTTTGCTATCGATTTTTTGCATAGGCGGTTAATTTTTTCGGCTAAGTTTTTTCGAGATTTGTGCGGAAATTTCTCTTTTCGCCACATCGGCATCGGTTAATCCGCAGGATTTGATGAGTTTGTCCACAGCATCGTCGAGCCAGTCGTCCCATTTCTGGTCGGGGAACATCAGAATCATCTCGTCGGTGATACGGTCGGCGATGAATGCAATTTCCTGAGCACGAGCGAGTCTCTCCTGAGATTTGTGAATCCAAGGTCTCATATATTTTCCCGCAAGATAGCCAAGGATGAGCATCAAAATCGGAATCCCACCGACCTCTATCAGTCGTTCCAATAATGAATTCATAAGAACACCTCCTTTTTGATTGACTTTTTTATTAAGGTTATGTAGTTTTTCGATTGAAACCTTTTTGAGCGATTTCGTATATGAAAAGAACAACCAAAAAATTTGCCGTCCTTACATTCGATATTGTGGATTCTCGAAAATTCGATTCCGAAAAGTTGTTGGATGTCCTTCATCGTTGTGTTGACGATGTGAATGAGAAATTCGCTTCGAGTTTGTTGAAACCATTGAGAATTATACTTGGCGATACGCTTCAGTGTGTCTGTCGGAAGAATAGGTCGGCATATGATATTTTTCAATGGATTGAGGAGTTGCTATGGCTCGAAGGTTATTCAGAGTTTGGCAGAGCCGTTATGGTGCGATGTGGTATCGGAATCGGCAGAATAAACGATTGTTCGGCAGATTTCGATGAAATGAATGGTGATGCTTTCAGGTTTGCATCTAAGGCACTGGAATCATTGGCTAATGAACGAACTACAAGCTCCGTCGCGATAGTGGTCAGAAATGAAAGGTTCAGGCAGCTTTTAACATCATCTTTCGGTGTAGTGGAATCGCTTAAAAGCACTTGGGATAATAGAACACGAGAGATTGTGTTATTTTCTCGTGATGCCAAAAGTCAGATACAGGTTGCGAATAAAATGGGTATAAGCAGAGTGGATGTCAAAGATACACTCGATAGAGCAGGATTTAAGAAATTGCGTCGTTTCGAAAAAACGATAAGTAGAATATTAGCAACATTATGACAAATTGGGTATTATACATTTCTGGCGCTGCTCTTTGTGTTTTTGTGGGTTTTCTCATACAGATTTTTCTTCGTTTCGTATTTCAATACAGGTCGAGGAAAATTTCGGTGTGGATTGGTATTTTAGAGCGTCTCCTTATCTTTGTCGTGATAGTGCTATCAGGTCAGTTTGGCATTGTCGGATGGGTTCTCGGAGCAAAAGCCGTTGCACGCTTCGGGAAAGCCACAGATTCGCAGGAAAGTGGAATATATTTTGTCGGCACATTACTTTCGATATTGTTTGCACTTACGATTGCGATTATAACCCGGTATTTGATATCAGGGTAGTCGAGGATGATTTCTAACTTTGCAATTGATTTTGGATTAAAGTTGACAATA
>CAYRNI010000221.1:0-1947 GCA_964425665.1 uncultured bacterium | reverse complement strand
TGACACATTCAATAACATAAATAGTGCCAAAAAACTAATAACCATACCAGTTTTAGAAATCGCACAAAATTAGTTGCAAACTCCAAACAGACAGAATAATTTGACAAAAATAAAAAAAGATCTAATTTGTAAAAAGATGCGCCCGTAGCTCAATTGGATAGAGCACTGGACTTCGGATCCAGTTGTTGCAGGTTCGATTCCTGTCGGGCGTATAGAATAGCTCAATTATAAAAACACAATAAATGGGATAAAATCTTGTTCCTTTAAGTATTCAAATGTTGAAAATGACAGATAACGATGAACATAAATATGCAATTATTCTTGCTGCTGGTAAAGGCAAACGAATGAAATCCAATATCCCTAAGGTGCTTCATAAACTTTCTGGAAAATGTTTAATCGATTGGGTAATCGAGTCACTCGTTCCATTGAAATTGACCAAAATCGCTATTGTTGTCGGATTTATGCGAGAGCAGGTTATAGAGCATATAGAATCGATGTGGAAAAATTTAAACATCGAATACATTGTCCAAGAGGAACTTTTGGGCACCGCCGATGCTGTCAAATGCGCATTACCGGTCTTACCCGAAAAAGGGAATACTTTCGTTCTCTGTGGGGATGTTCCACTCATCACGACCAAGACTCTTGAAAAATTGTTAGATTTTCACATATCGCAAAAGGCATCCGCTACAATTTTGACCGCAATCGTGCCGAATCCATTCGGTTATGGAAGAATTTTGCGAAATAGCGACGGCTCTGTGAAATCTATCGTAGAGCAGCGCGATGCAACAGACGAGCAATTGGAAATACGCGAGATAAATTCCGGTGCATACATATTTCGACTCGAAGATTTGCGCCCGATTATAGATGAAATCGACAACAAAAATTCTCAAGGAGAATATTATCTGACCGATGCGATTCGTATTCTTATCGAAGAAGGCAAGAAAGTTTCTGCAATCACGATAGATAATTTTTGGGAAATAGAAGGTATAAATTCAATAGAGCAATTAAATAAACTCGAACACGAAATAATAAATATTAGAAATAATAATCTAATATGAATAACGATAAGAAATTATCTGATGCGATAAAATTTTTCATAAGCGGGAGATTGGAAAAAGCCGAACTTAACCTGACCGCAATCGTTTCTGACGACTCGGAAAATGCCGATGCACTCTCGACTCTGGCGTTGATAAAAATATATAAAGGCGAATACGATGATGCCTTAAATCTTCTCGCTTCTGCGGTTCGAATCAAACCAAATATAGCACGGTTGCACTTTTTAATTTCGTTCGTCCTCGCAAAACTTCACCGCACCGATGAAGCTAATGAATTTTTCCTTTCGGGAATGGAATTGGATTCGAACGATGAAAAAATCCCGCGATTTCAAGCAGCAATACTCATAGAGCGAGGTCAATTCGATACTGCTCTCGATATCCTTTCAGAATATATTCTCGACCATCCTGAGGAAACTTGGGATGCCTGGAACGACCTCGGTATGTTGTATTACGCAAGCGAACAGTTCGAACTCGCCAAACAGTCGTTTATCAAGTCGGCACAATCTGCGAGTTTGCTGGGACTTTCCATACCGTTTGTTCATTTCAATCTCGGGCTATGTTTCAATGTTCAAGGCGATTATGAAAATGCAAGAAAGCAATTCAGCACGGCTATTGCACTCGACCCGGAATTAGCACCCGCCTGGTCGGCATTGGGACTACTTCTCGCAAAGGATGGCGAATTCGAGCGGGCATTCGAATTCATTGAAAAATCCATCGAACTTCAGCCGCAAGAACCATCGCATTGGTTCGCGATGGGCGAGGCTTACGAACTCTACGGAGATGGTCAAGCATCGAGCCATTACTTCACGGAGGGATATAAATTATTCAAATCGTTATATCCTGATAACAAAGTTCCCGAAGGCACAGGAGGGCAAGGATAATTTCGATAAAA
>CAYRNI010000220.1:0-1957 GCA_964425665.1 uncultured bacterium | reverse complement strand
AAAATAATTAATGATTTTTGTATAGTTCCCTATAAAGTTGGCAGGTTTCGAGAAGTTCGGTGTGAGTGCCCTCGGCGATTTTTTCACCATTTTTAAGAACCACTATTTTATATGCGTTTATGATTGTCGAAAGCCTATGAGCGATAACGAGAACAGTTCTTCCAGCCATCAGTTTGTCTATCGCATCCTGAACAAGTTTTTCAGAAAGTGGATCGAGTGAACTTGTCGCCTCGTCGAAAATCAGTATCTGCGGATTGCGATAAATCGCTCTGGCGATTGCTATCCTCTGCCGCTCCCCGCCGGAAAGTGTCACTCCCCTTTCACCGATAACTGTATCGAATTTCTTTGGCAGTTTCTCGATGAAGTCCAACGCATTCGCTGTTCTCGCCGATTCTATTGCTCGCTCTATATCGGGTTTTTCATCGCCGTAGGCGATATTTGCAAGCACCGTGTCGTTGAAAAGTATTATCTCCTGTGTTACCATTCCGATGAGATTTCGCCAATTAGATACCGAGATTTTGCGAAGGTCTATGCCATCGACGAAAATCGTCCCTTTGGATGGGTCGTAGAATCTCGCGAGAAGGTCTGCCACTGTCGATTTGCCCGCACCAGAATGACCGACCAACGCAACTACTTTGCCCTTTGGAATTTCCAGCGAGAAATCTCTCAATGCTATTTCTTCACTGCCCTCGTATGCGAACGATACATTGTCGTATTTTATCCCGCTCTCGATATTTTCGATTTCTATGTTTCCCCGAGCAACTGGGACTTTCGGCTGGTAGTCTATTACTGTGAACACTCGCTTTGCTGCGGCAAGTCCCTGCTGAACTCGATTGACCTTATCCACAAACGATTTCACTGGCTCCATCAGAAGCAGAAGCGTTATGACATATTGTATAAATTCCGGAGGCGATGGTCCCGTCCCTGCGAGAACTCTGCGTCCACCATACCAAAGAATTAGCGAGGCGATTATCGCTCCTGTTATCTCGTTGAAAGGTCCCGCGAGACGGTTCACTCGATACATTTTCATCAAACTATGCAGGTATCTATCGGCGACCTTATTGAAACGCGAAAGTTCGTATCCAATCGCGTCGAATACTTTAACAATACGAATCCCCACGACACCCTCCTGAATAATCGATGTCAGTTCTGCCATCTTCTCCTGCATTCGGGTTCCGTATCTCCGCAAGAACTTGCCGATTATAGACATAACAGCAACGATTATCGGCACGACAAATGTTATCAAAAGCGTCAGGTGCGTATCGATTGTCAGAAGAAATCCGTAATAAACGATGACCTGCAATGGGTCTCGTATCATATCCACTATTGTAACCGACACCGAATTTTGCATCATCTGGACATCGCTGACCACACGGGATATGAGTTCGCCCGTTTTTGTCCTGTGGAAAAAAGCCAGCGGAAAATTCAATATCTTCGAGAATATATCCTTGCGAAAATCGTTCGTAACGCTTTGAAGAAGCAACATAGTCGTGATATTTTGAATGTATCGGAAAATATTTTTCGCCAGCACTATTACCAAAAGTAAAACGCAAAAATGGTAAAGCGTCTCCATTGGAGTGGATTTATATATAAATGGTGCGAGGAATGTCGATATTTTCGCTTTCAGTGCCTGCGAGCCGGAGAATTTTGCCAGTTGCGATGTTACCGTCGCTCCATCAGGATTGAAAAGTGCGGTCAGCATAGGACCGACCATATACACCATCGCGAGATTCGATACCGCGAAAAATATCATCGAGATGACAGAAATCACCAGAAGATGCCATCGCTCCATAGTGCGAGCGAATACTCGCCACCATAATCTAAATGGACTGTATTCTCTATCTTCCATACGACAAAGCAAACATCTTTCATAAAATTTCGCAAGATTTTTTATTTCCGAGAAATATCCGAGGATAAATGTTTATCCAAACGGACAAAATCCATTCAAATCCGAAGC
>CAYRNI010000219.1:0-1965 GCA_964425665.1 uncultured bacterium | reverse complement strand
CGATTGCGCCATCGTGGTCGCCTTTTTCATCCTTTGCAACGCCGCGGTTGTTGTAATTTGCTGCAAGAAAAGGTTTGTCATCATCTTGAAGATCTTTTTCTAAATATTCAATTGAAAGGCTCCATTGTTCTATCTTTTGTTCGTTGTTTTCTTTTATTTTGAACGCTTTTTCAGCGTGATACATTGCTCTTGAAATTGAAACTGAATGGTCGGCTTGTTTCATTGCTTTTTCAATTCGTTCATCTAAATCCTTTGTGGCTTTTTCGATTCTATTATTAATTTCTTCGTCTATTTTTTTAGACAAACCTTCATATTCTTCTTTTGTTTTTTCGAGATTTCCTTGTGCATTAGCAACTTCCTTTCTATAATCATCTATTGATTTCTTATATCCAGCAAGTTGTCTCAACCCTAAAAAACCACCAATACCCAAAAGAGCAATTAAAATAATAATGAAGCTATTTTGATAAGTATGAATGGATTTAATTGCCTTCATTGCTTCATTATAAGTCTCTTTTTCCACCGTCACTGTATTTTCATCATCGGCAACTTTCACAATGACCGTATCGGTATTATTCACGATGACCGTGTCCCTGATGACAACGGTATCTACTTTTTGGGAGTTGGTCTGCGCTCCCGCGAGTGCCGCAAATGTCAGCACGATGAATAGAATTTTTATCGATGCTTTCATTCTATCGGTTAAACTATTCGATTTTCGATTAAATTACAAATGAATTTTTTTCTTAATCGAAATTAAAAGAATTTGAATTTTTTATTTTCTTTTCCATCAGGTAAATCGCCGGATATTATTCCTCTATTTTTTCAGCCATTTCGAGAATTCTCTGCGCTCTTGCAACTACTGGCGCATCAATCATCTTCCTGCCGATGGCGATGACACCATCGCCTCTGGATTTCGCTTCCTCGAACGCAGCGATTACTTTCTTGGCATACTCGATTTCATCGGGCGTCGGGCTGAATATTTCGTTTATGATATCGACCTGCGAGGGATGAATCGCTCCCTTGCCATCGAAACCGAGTTCTTTCGCCTCGATTGTGGAATTTCGCAGTCCCTCGACATCCTCGATGTCGCTCCAGACCGTGTCCGATGCTTGAACACCAGCGGCTTTCGCCCCGAGAACAACCATACTTCTCGCTACGAACTGCTCTTTACCTTCTCTCGTCCGCTGGGCGCCTATATCGCGAGTGAAATCCTCTGCACCGAATGCGAGCAACACCACATTTTCCGATGCCGATGCGATATCGAACGCATTCCACACGCCCTTGGCACTCTCGATTATGGGCATATAAAAAATTTCCTTATCGATTTTGTGTTTCGCTTTGATTTCTGCGACGATTTCATCGACTATGCGGACATCGTCGGCGGTTTCGGCTTTGGGGATAAATATGGCATCGGGCAGTGCGGGAATAATTTCTTCGAGGTCATCCCGTCCATAAGGCGATGACATTTGATTTATCCGCACGGTTTTTTCTGTTCCGCCGAAATCGACATTTCGCAATATCTCGCGAACGAGTATCCTCGTGTCGAACTTTTCCGATGGCGGCACCGAATCCTCGAGGTCGAGGATGATGCAGTCGGCTCCGAACAGGAATGCGTTCTGCGAAAGGTATGGATTGTTGCCCGGCATATAAAGTCTGCTTCTGCGAAGTTTTTGGGATTTCATTTTTTCCCCTCCTTTGCGGCACGGATTGCAGCTTCGACACGAGCGCGAATAACATAGGGTAATGCTCCATCATCGACTGCGAAAAACTTGCCAGAACTTATCCCGAGCGATTTCGCCGTGTTTAAAATTTCCGTTCGGATTTGCTCGCCGTAAAGTCGTTCGACACTCGTTGTCAGCTCGATTTCGATTTTTTCGCCCTGTGATGGCTCGTAAGTTATTTCGATATCACCTCGCTGAGATTTGCCTGCGGTATATTTCATTTTCACCTCCGGTTTTGAATGAAATA
>CAYRNI010000218.1:0-1982 GCA_964425665.1 uncultured bacterium | reverse complement strand
AAAAATCCCACTAAGTCAAATGAAAAGAACGAATACATAACATTCCAAATTCACTTTATAAATTTAGTTCTTGCTCAAAAGATTTTTCATATTATATTTTAAAATTGTAAAAATTTTAATATATGAGGTAATTATGGCGATTTTGCTTATCAACGACGATGGTATTTATGCACCGGGGCTTTATAAACTCGCTAAAAAACTCCGAGAGAAATACGAGGTAGTAATCGTCGCACCCGATAGGGAGCAAAGTGCGGTCGGACACGCTATAACACTCGCCGACCCACTGAGAATATACGAGGTAAAACAAGGTAATGATTTTTTCGGATACGCTGTCAGTGGAACTCCCGCCGATTGTGTGAAACTCGCAATACGAGTGATTCTAAAACATAAGCCAGACCTTCTGATATCGGGTATCAATCAAGGAGCGAATGTCGGTGCATCGTTGATTTATTCGGGGACAGTATCCGCCGCGACAGAAGGCACGATGCTACTCATTCCATCGATTGCCGTTTCATTGGATACTCATCGTTCGGATGCCGATTATTCCGCATCGGTGGAAATCACCGCTCAAATCGCGGAAAAGGTTATGAATTTCGGACTCCCAGGCGGAGTTTTCCTAAATGTCAACATCCCGAATGTTTCACTCGATAGTATCAAAGGTTTCAAGATTACTCGTCAGGCGACAACATATTTCGACGATTTCTTCGAGCGTCGAATCGACCCACAGGGAAGAACATATTACTGGATGAGCGGCACAATGGTCGAGGTCGATAGGGGCGAGGATTCCGACCTGATGGCTCTTAGACACAGATATGTTTCCATTACCCCGATAAGATACGATTTGACCGCAAAGGACGAAATTTCAACAATCGAGAATTGGTTCAAAGCGAAATAATCCTCTATGAGAAATGACGGTGAAATCATATTCCGACCGCACAATTTTTAAAATAGTGGATTGCTTCAAGGCGAGATTTTTTACATAGCATAACTCGACCCGCCGGAATTTCCCAACCGAGTAGATAAATTCACTCATTCGGATTTATTTATTCTTTATTTTGCTCGCGAGTATATACAGCACCGCCATCCTGATTGCGACGCCATTGGTGACTTGCTCGAGAATTACAGAATCGTCTGCATCGGCGACATCGGGGTCGATTTCTACTCCACGGTTCATCGGTCCGGGGTGCATAATTATGTGGTCGGGGTCCAACATTTTCCTTCGAGCGGCGGTCAATCCCCAAAACATCCGATACTCTCGCAAAGATGGAATAAGTCCCGAATGCTGCCGTTCGAGTTGAAGACGCAGAACATTCACGACATTCGCACCATCGAGAGCGGAATCTATATCTGTCGTATATTCCACACCGAACACATCGGGATATGGTGGCAGAAGCGTTTTAGGTGCGCACAGAACGACATTCGCCCCCAGTTTTTTCAGTCCGAAAATATTGCTTCTTGCGACTCTCGAATGGCGAATATCACCCAATAGCACCACTTTGAGACCATTGAACTGCCCGAACTTCTCTCGGATAGTATAAAGGTCGAGCAATGCCTGTGTCGGATGTTCGTTCGTGCCATCGCCGGCATTTATAACGGGGACTTTGGTGGCTCGCGAGATATACTGCGGCGTCCCCACACTGCTGTGACGAACTACTATCATATCCACCTTCATAGCGAGAATATTCGCGATTGTATCCCTGAGTGTTTCGCCTTTTTTCACACTCGATGTCGAGGTCGAAAAATTGACCACATCGGCGGAAAGTCGTTTCTCGGCGAGTTCGAACGAAATCCGTGTCCTCGTCGATGGCTCGTAGAAAAGATTGACAACCGTCAACCACCGCAGTGTCGGAACTTTTTTCAAATCCCGCTCCAATATATTGCGGAAAGCCTTCGCTTCATCGAGAATATATAGAATTTCATCGGCGGAAAGATATTTTAGTCCCCAAAGATTATCGTGTTGGAAAGGCATCTGTATCTCCTAT
>CAYRNI010000217.1:0-2045 GCA_964425665.1 uncultured bacterium | reverse complement strand
TAAAATTTATTAGATTTGCTGATTGTTCCCCTTTCGGGTTTGT
Organism: uncultured bacterium; assembly: GCA_964425665.1. GTDB lineage: Bacteria > UBP14 > UBA6098 > B30-G16 > B30-G16 > JAGGZE01. The sequence continues at coordinate 2,002 of CAYRNI010000217.1, read as the reverse complement.
TCTCGACCGCGAGCTCGATTGCTCTACGATAGCCGAGCTTTCGAGCATCGAATTTCATATCGCTGAAAAGACACGGCTTGACGAAACCATCGCTCGTCAAACGGATTCGGTTGCATATCGGACAATTGCCACCGATACCACCGATAACGATGCTGAATTTACCATTTTCGATATCCATCTTCGGTATGAAACGCACCCGATAATTATGCTCTTCGGCAAATCTTTTGACCATCTGAGCATCGGGTTCGTTCGGCGATTTGTCGATTACGCAGTTGATTTTTATCGGTGAAAGTCCTGCATTTTCGGCGGCTTTTATCCCCTCGAGAACATCGTTCAAATTGCCTACTCGTGTGATATAATGATACCGCTCTGGGTCGAGAGTATCCAGACTTATATTCACTCGCATTAGACCCGCATCGGCGAGTTCTTCGGCATATTTCGATAGCAAAATGCCATTTGTGGTCATAGATAAATCCTCGATGCGATGGATTTGGGCGAGCATTCTGACGAGTTCGACAACTCCTCTGCGAACGAGCGGCTCACCGCCTGTAATTCTGACCTTATTTATTCCCAGTTCGACAGCGACTTCAACGAAATCGCGAATTTCCTCGTATCGCATAATTCTTTCGTGCGGAATAAGTTTTATTCCCCCCGCGGGCATACAGTATCGGCATCGCAGATTGCATCTATCGGTTATCGAAATCCGCAGATAGGTGATTTTTCTGCCGTATTTGTCAATCAATGGCATACGAACAGCCTCACATCGACCAGTGAATCTTTTTCGATTTTTGCAACACCACGCGGAATACAAATCACTCCATCGGCATCGACGAACGATGCTATATGTCCCGAGCCGTTGTATTTTATCGTGCGGATTTTGCCGCTATCGGTGATTTTTACAGGAATCCAACTCGCGCGAGCGGTTTTACTCCGTGAAACCGTCTGTTCGAGCGGAAGTGATATTTTAATCGGATTGTAATTATGCCCCATCATTTTGAACAGGAACGGCTTTACGAATAACTCGAAACTAATCAATGTTGATACGGGATTTCCCGGAAGTCCCCATATAACTTTATCGCCGGTGATTCCGAATGTAGTAGGTCTGCCCGGCTTTATCGCGATTCTATCGAAAAGTATTTCAACGCCATTTTTCCGGAAAATCTGCGGGACGATATCGTAATCGCCCATCGAAACTCCGCCTGTGATAATGACTAAATCGCATTCTGCGAGCGCCGTTTTGAAAACTTTATCGATTTTCTCAAAATCATCGCCGATAAGCCCGTAGTATTTATATTCCGCACCGACCTGCTCGATTTTTGCCATCAACTCGTAGCTATTGACATTTCTCGTCTGCGATAGAGTCGGCTTTTCATCGGGTTCGACAATCTCGTCTCCAGTAGCGATTATCGCGGCAATCGGCTTTTTCGCAACCGACACTTTTACCTTTCCCAACGCAGCGAGAATCCCGATATGCTGTGGATAAATAAGCATCCCACTTCTTAAAACTGTATCTCCCATTTCGACATCCTCGCCCTTCTTCGCTATGTTAGAGACCGTATCCTTCCCGATAAATCTAATTTTATTCTCGTCGACCTTTTGCGTCTGCTCGACCATTATCACAGTATCCGCTCCCTCGGGAACAATCGCCCCCGTCATAATTTTTGCACACTGGTTCTCGCCGATTTCGTGCTGTGGCACAGTTCCCGCGGGAATTTCCTCGATAACAGTTAGTTCGTTGCCGATGTCTGCGTATCGGCAGGCATATCCATCCATCGCTGCCCTGTTAAATGGCGGCATATCGACATCGGAAACCACATCCTCGGCGAGAATACGACCGAGAGAATTTTGCAGGCTGACCGTTTCCGCCCCGATGAATTTCGCATATCCGATTGCTGTCTCGAAAGCCTTCTCGAATGGTAGTAGTTCTCTGTTGACCTTTCTATTCAGTGGGTTCTCATCATTTAAAATTTTCATTTCGCCTCCTAAAATTATTGAAATAGAA
>CAYRNI010000216.1:0-2045 GCA_964425665.1 uncultured bacterium | reverse complement strand
ATGATTATTACTTATATTAAAAATATGAGTGAACTAATTTTTCCCCTTGACAAATACGATAATAACTTTATTTTTAATTCGATTATAATCCTCATTCGCGACGGTCGCTGAGACCGAAAACCTGCGGATGAATATTATAGCCCCGGGGGACCTTTGTTGTCCCCCCTAAATTTATCAAAAGGCAGACAAATGACTACGGATATACGAAGATTGCGGATATATACATTCGTGGATTTTTGGAATTTCCAGTTAGGTCTTAATAATAATTCAAAAGAAAAATTTCCAGTAGATTGGGAAAAACTCCCCATTGTTCTTTTATCTCAGATAGATAAATTTTTTCCAAAAGATATAGTATCTATTGATGAGATAAGAGTTTATATCTCTTATGATGCAAATAATCAGAGCGATAAAAAACTTTTAAATTGGGTTAATACTTATCTTGCTTTTCTGCCCAAATACAAAATAGATGTAAAAAAAAGACATCGGCGAAAAAAACCAATTTTCTGCTCAAATTGCAAAAAAGAAATTAAAAAATGTCCATACTGCGATTCTCCATTATCAGGAACAGTCGAAAAAGGGGTAGATACAAGTATTGTAACCGATTTAATTAAATTGGCATGGAATGATGCCTATGATGTGGGGATAATAATTTCTTCAGATGCAGATTATGTTCCTGCGGCAAACTATTTAGGAGAAAAGGGCAAAAAAATTATTGCTGCTGGTTTCCCACCCTTAGGAAAAGAATTAAGGAAAAATTGCTGGGCACAAATTGACCTTGGAAAATTAAAAGAAGAATTTAGACGCCATTAATCATTTCACTTTATAGCGTAAAATATCTTATCATATTTTCAAACTACGGCGACCTTTCGGTCGCCTTTTTTATTGCGAACAACCTAATCTCAAGGAGGTATTATGCTCACCACTTATTCGTTTCAGAATCTTCGTCGCGACCTTTCGGAGGTTTTTGCGACGATTGTTGCGGGTTCGCCAACATTCATCAGCAAAATTCCCATCGTGGGGCAGGCTCGCCACTACAAGCACGAGTGGGTCGAGGATGTCATCCAACCCACCGAGGATGCACTCGATGGTGCTATCCTCGACAGCGACACCACCATCACTGTCGACGACGGCAGTAAATTCAAGGTCGGGATGATTATCGGGTTCGTCGGATACGACGAGCAGATGAAAATCACGGCGATTTCGGGCAACGATTTGACCGTGACTCGCGGATACGGAGGCACCACAGCCGTCGCGATGGATGACGACACGGTCGTTCGGATTCTCTATATACCCGCGGCGGAGGGCAGCGAGCCCGGCGACGACAATTGGGAAGAACCCGGCACCGAATACAACTACACTCAGATATTCACGCGGACGATTCGGGTATCGAACACGGCGAGAAATTCTCGTCATCTCGTTTTCGAGGACTTAATCGACCGCGGAGTCCGCGACGGCTTGATTCAACTCGAAATGGAGATGAATCACGCGGCGATTTACGGACGCAGGTATGCCGACACATCGGACCCATCTGTTCCGAGAACACTCGGCGGAGTAATCTATTTTATCGACCAGCCCGATGGCAACACCCACGATGCTTCGGGGGCAGAACTCACGACCACGATGATGAACGACATTCTCGAGGAAATCGCGAAGGATGGCGGGCAACCGAATCTCATCCTCGTCGGCACGAAGCAGGCGAGGAAAATATCTTCGTTCAATCTGACATCCGGGTCGGCGCCGATTGTCCGCACGAGAATGACCGATTCGAGAACGGGTTCGGCTGTCTACGAGTTCGTCGGAGACCTCCCTCTCGGAATGATAGAGACAATCGTCGTAGATGTCAATTTCCCCGACGACAAAGTGATGTTTCTGGACAGCAGGAAACTCGCACTCGTTCCGATGGAAAATCGTGGATTGTCCGATTTCGATGCCACCCCGACAGGAGCAGATTTCACCGCCCGCAGAATTCTCGGCGAATACACGCTCGAGGTCCGCAACGCCAAACAGGCTCACGGACTGATAAAGAACTTAGGCTGATGAAAAAA
>CAYRNI010000215.1:0-2046 GCA_964425665.1 uncultured bacterium | reverse complement strand
GGGTAGTTGGACAAACGAGCAGAGCGTGAGCGGAGCGAGTAGGGGGTTCATCTGGGCGCCGGATGAATCTGTTGCATCGGGGATATACCTGATTCGTGCGATTACGAACGATGGACAAACGATGATGAAAAAAATATTATATTTGAAATAATCATCTTTCGATTTTCAGCACGGCGAAAAAAGCCTCCTGCGGAATTTCCACCGAGCCTACCATTTTCATTCGCTTTTTGCCTTCCTTCTGCTTTTCCAGAAGTTTTCGCTTGCGGGTAATATCGCCTCCATAGCATTTAGCGGTGACATCCTTGCGAAGCGGAGCGATTCTCGCACGCGATATAATTCGTTTCCCGATTGCCGCCTGAATTATAACCTCGAAAAGTTGCCGAGGGATGAGTTCCTTCAACTTGCTGACGATTTTTTGTCCCCAAAAATATGTCTCCTCGCTGTGGACTATCATAGATAACGCATCGACTACATCTCCGTTGACGATAACATCGAGTTTGATAAGGTCGGACTTGCGATATTCCAAAAATTCGTAATCTAATGAGGCATATCCACGGGATACGGTTTTCAATTTGTCGAAAAAATCGAAGATGATTTCTGCGAGCGGGATATCGAAACGCAGAAGAACTCTTTTAGGGTCGACATATTCGGTTTCACGATATTCACCTCTCCGTGCCTTGACAAGTTCCATAATCGCACCGATGTATTCGTTTGGTGTTATAACCTCTGCTCGAACAATCGGCTCCTCGATATATTCTATATTGGTCGGTTCGGGTAAATCCGATGGTCGCTCTATCCATAGTTCCTCGCCCTTTGTCGTGATAATTCTATATCGCACATTCGGGACGGTTGTAACGAGGTCGAGCCCGAACTCGCGGAATAATCGCTCCTGAGTGATTTCCATATGAAGCATTCCGAGAAATCCGCATCGGAAACCGAAACCGAGAGCAGCAGAAGATTCGGGCTCGAATGTAAGCGAGGCATCGTTCAATCTGAGTTTGGACAGTGCGGTTCGTAAATCCTCGAAATCGTCGGGATTAGTTGGATAAAGCCCTGAAAATACCATCGGTTTTGCCTCTCGATAACCTGGCAAACTTTCCTCAGCGGGATTTTCCGCTGATGTCACCGTATCGCCCACACGAGCATCGCGAACCTCCTTGATATTCGCCATAATATAACCGACCTCGCCGGCGGTGAGCTCGTCGGTTTTCGACAGTTCCAGTTTGAGATAGCCCAGTTCATCGACCTCGTATTTTTTACCCGATGCCATCAATTGGATTTCATCGCCGATTTTTAACAAACCATCTACAATTCTGACATAGAGAACCACACCGCGATATTTATCGTAATACGAGTCGAAAATCAATGCTCGCAGCGGCTTGTGAGTGTTGGCTTCTGGCGGTGGAATTTTTTGAACGATTGCATCGAGCACCTGCTCGACATTTTCGCCTGTTTTAGCGGATACACGAATTATCTCCTCCGGGTTTCCGCCGAGAAGTTCGGCGATTTGTTCGGCGACATCGTCGGGGCGAGCGGTAGGAATGTCGATTTTATTTATCACAGGAATTATCTCGAGATTGTTTTCCAGAGCGAGATAAATGTTCGATACTGTTTGTGCCTCGACACCTTGACCCGCATCGACGACGAGAATCGCTCCTTCACATGCCGCAAGAGAACGCGAAACCTCGTAAGAAAAATCCACATGACCGGGCGTATCGATTAGATTAAGCTCGTAAATATTCCCATCCGATGCCTCGTAATCCATTTTTACGGCGTGAGATTTGATAGTGATACCACGCTCCCGCTCGAGTTCCATATCGTCGAGAATTTGGTTCACCATCTTGCCCTCGGGAACAGAACCTGTCAGTTCGAGCAATCTATCTGCCAGTGTGGATTTCCCGTGGTCGATATGCGCGATTATCGAAAAATTCCTTATATATTTTGAATCTTTCATTTCGTTTTACATTTCAACACTTTAAATAATACCATTATTTTTTTGCATTTGCAAGTTAATTAACTGAAAATTTTTGCCCGCTTCACATACTA
>CAYRNI010000214.1:0-2062 GCA_964425665.1 uncultured bacterium | reverse complement strand
AAACTATGAGAAAAATTCGTGAAATATTATCGTCAATTTTTACAGTTCTCTATGCGATAATTTATATCGCAGTAATCATTTCAATCATCGTTTTTTTCCCGTTCGTATGGGCGACTCGAATTTTCGGCGAGTCCTCTCGTAGAAAAGTAACGAGCATAGTAACAAAACTATGGGGAAAGATAACGATATACTTGACATTCAGTTCGGTCAAAGTGATAGGGAAAGAAAATATACCGAAATCTGCGGGCAATGTGATTTATATAGTAAATCATCAAAGTTTTTTCGATATACCAATATTGCTCGGATGGGTCGATAGCAGAATTAGTTTCGTGGCGAAAGCGAGTCTTTTTAAGATTCCAATATTGGGGCAGTGGATGAAATTGATGAATTGCGTTTCTGTCAGCAGAAAAGTTTCTCGCGAGGAGTTAAAAAAATTCGACGAGGTGGCTCGATATTTATCATCTGGCGGAGTGATAGCGATATTTCCCGAAGGCACGAGGTCTTCCGATGGTTCGCTCGGTAAATTTCATCCATCATCATTTAGACCCGCTAGAAAAGCAAAATCTAAAATCGTGCCTGTGCGAATCGTTGGCAGTTTCAACTTGTTCCCTCGAAATAGAAAATATATACTTCCCTCGAAAATACTTGTAAAAATCGGCGAACCTTTTGATTACGAAAAATATTCCGATATGACTTCCGCCGAGATAAGCGAGTTTTTCAGAATAAAAATTGCTTCGATGGGAAAAATTCTTTCAAATCAAAATATTTCGAAATAAATTATAATTATAATATCAATTTTTAGCAGGTGGTATGTTATGGAGAATTTGAGGCAGCAGATTGTAGATGTGGGCTATCGTCTCTGGCGGCAGGGTATGATGCCCGCTGGCAATGGCAATATCAGTGCTCGATTGAAACCTAAGATGTATTTGATAACATCCAGCACTGTATCGAAAGGTTTTCTCGACCCGAACCAGATAATCGTTGTGGATGAAAACGAGATGCAACTCGGCGGTAAAGGGAAACCATCATCGGAAATAGCGATGCATATGCTCGCATACAAATCGCGAGACGATGTGAATGCGGTGATTCATTCTCACCCGGTATTCGCGACCGTTTTTGCCTGCACATCTATGGAACTTCCATACGATTTGCTTCCCGAAGTCGCGATAAAACTCGGGAGAATACCCACCGCTCCGTTCGCACTACCATCCACAGGCGATGTCGCCAAGGTCGCACAGGATTATATTAAAAAATACAACGCGTTCCTCTTGAAAAATCACGGTGCAGTAACTTTGGGCAGAGACCTCGAGGAAGCATTCATCAGAATGGAATTAGTGGAACACCTCGCAAAAGTCGCATTGATAACAAAAATTTTAGGCGGATATGACAAAATTCCGAAGGAATCCATTGCAGCATTAGAGGAAATGTCCAAGAATTTCTGACAGCGTCGACCCGTCTTTTCCCGCAAGATTCGATATTCGTCGCCGAGCAGCAAAATTATAATCGGCGAGCAGTGATAAACTCCCGCGTGAAGTATTGTAGGTCGTATTCTCCACGCTATTAGCCTTCGAGATATGCTCTCTCTATAAGGTCGCCAGAGTCCACGATATATGAACTCGGGCAGCCGACAACATCGCAGAATGCGATTCCGTTCATAATGTCGAAATTCTCGCTCAGCGACAAACCTCTTATTTCGCCGTTCTCACATAGTTTGCACTTTTCGATGACAGGCAATTTCTCGCCGCATTCGGGACAAAATACATCGAGTTTCTCACCCTTTTGAGGTTTTATACCGATATAGACTATTGACTGGTCGCCGAAAATAGGCGAAAGTATCATCTCGCCCTCGTCGCCATTGGGACGGCGAATTTTCAATCTGATTCCTGCAAATCCGTTGAAATTCACATAATCGTCCATAAGATTGTGTCCATTAGGGCAAAAAGCCTGCGTGACAATTATGCACTTTTCTTCGGCGGTTTCGGCAGATTCACGCCCACGACGAATTTCGCGAGGGTCGGGAATAACCATAAAACCCTTTTTATCGAATCGATAACCCATAATC
>CAYRNI010000213.1:0-2064 GCA_964425665.1 uncultured bacterium | reverse complement strand
AAATTAAAGAGATTGCGAGACCGAAAGAAATCGAACTGAATGTCCATCCCAATCCGTTCAATTCGTCGTGCAAAATTTCCGTAGAGACATATGATTATGCGTCTCTCCCAACCACGATTGCGATATACGACATAATGGGAAATGTTGTGTATCAACCCCCTATCCCGCTGAGGCGTGATTTGTCCCCCTTAATAAGGGGGACAGACCGAAGCGTAAGCGATGGTCAGGGGGTTATCATCTGGACGCCCGATAAACATATTTCATCGGGAATATATTTCATAAAAGTAACCACAAGGCAGCAAACTACATCGACTGTGAAAACAAAGCGGATACTATATCTAAGATAATTTCACAAATATGAGGATAAAATGAAATTTACAGCTTCGGCTATTATAATTTTATTTTCTTTTGTTTATGCGAATTCTACTATCACTGTTTTCAGCGATAGTATTGCGGGCTCTTTTAATACAAATTGGAAAAATCTTTCAGAATGGTTCTTGAAAAGTAGTCCACCGACTTATGAAAGCCAAAGAAATGCGACAGATTCCGCGATAGCAGATTGGCATATACGAGAGGATAACGGCTATTACAGAATAACAATATCCCAGAATTGCGCTCGGATGATATTCCCAGACTCTTTCCCTTGGACACTCGAAGATTGGAATTTCAATGCGATCGGGACGGACTCGCTTCTTAATAGAATCGACCCGGAAAGGCGAATAAACATAATATTCCATCTGCTCGGCTATCCGAGATGGCTTATGCTTCCCGAAGATACAGTTCATCCAACACTTTGGTCGGGATGGTTTGTCGGCGATACGAAACTGCCGATTTATCACGGTTCGGCCGATAGCGGACTTATACTTTACAGTCAGTTAATCACGGCTTTCTGCAACCACTACGACAGTATGGGAATTAACTTTTCTATGACCGTTATGGCGGAACCTAATCTCGATTCTCATTGGTCTGGCACTTGGGACGATGCTAACAGGCTTTATGAGGCATTTGTGAACGGTGTGGATGCCTCCACTGGCGGAGCCGGTATAAAAGTCGGCGGATTGGTCTGGGCGGCTGGCGGACAATATATGGGTGCTCTCGACAGCATTATACTTTGGGCACAGTATTGGCGTAACTATTGTATCACAAATGATGTCAGATACGATTTCATCTGCTATCATCACTACTGGCGCAGTCCCGACTGGTTCGATACGGTGGCTTGTGCTTTCGAGGAGGCTTTCCCCGATGACGAATTCTGGATTACCGAATGGAACTATAAATTCAGCAATTTTCTACCCTACGATGAATATCGGCGCTATGTAGTTGGAATGGCTGGTGCTACTGGAAATTTAGATTTTCTGATGCGAGCACAAAAACATACATCTCATCCCGTTCTGGCGCATTTTTGTATAATCGGTGCGTATAAAGATTACGGTATTTGCCACTGGCGAGATTCGACCGACTGGAATTATACGGCATCGGGGCATATGTTCAGATGGCTGACAAATTTCGGCGACAGCGAATTGACAATAGAAAACAATTCATCATCGGTATCAGTTATTTCCGCAGCTGGCGATAGAAAAATCGATGTAATGCTGTCCAACTACGACAATTCGCTTGATACAGTAGATTTCACTGTTAATATAAGCGATGCGGATACTTACTACTACGAACTATGGAGGATGAACAGAGATAGTTGCATAACATCGTTGTTTTTCATCGCTCGTATAGACTCTTCCGATTCCTCGATATACTGGGAGGACACCACGATTCAGATACCCGTTCCATACCTTATCGATAGCGGTTCGAATGCGGTCGGCGATTTCATCCGAACATTTCCTGTGGATTCCGACGAGATATACTATGTAAAAATAATTAAAAATGGTTCTACCTATGTGCAGGATATAAATTCTGTCCGAAATACTACGATAGCCACCGCAGTTCCCAATCCGTTCAATTCGTCGTGTAAAATTTCCGTAGAGACATATGATTATGCGTCTCTACCAACCACGATTGCGATATACGACATAATGGGAAATGTTGTGTATCAACCCCCTATCCCGCTGA
>CAYRNI010000212.1:0-2070 GCA_964425665.1 uncultured bacterium | reverse complement strand
TTAGAAATTTGCAAAAACCTGAATAGAAAATATATTTCAGCAGAAATAGATGAAAAATACTTTGAAATGATTTTAAAAAGATTAAATAATGGAAAAATCGATAGTGAATATAAATTAAAACTCAAACCAAAAAACAAGAGAAATATTGAAAATTTACAGCCGACTTTGTTCGAAATAAAATAGAAACTTCTCAGGAGGTATAATTATGGCATCGCCGAAAAAATATATAATAACCCGACATGGCTCAATGGAAGATAAATCGGGCTTGTTCACTCCACCTCTGGGGGGTCTCACAAAATACGAACTCGTTCTTTTAATTTCAAAAAGAGCTCATTATCTCAACCAGATGCGAATAGACCTTCAAAAAAAATATCGCGTTCATCTTATCGAAAAGGTGAAACCAACTATGGTAGCACTGAAAGAATATTTGAATGGTGAATACGGATATACCTACGAACCAGAGGAAAAGCAATAAGTTAGAAAGGAATTCCTGTGAATCGTATAGAAATTATTCAGGAATATTGTATCGGTTGTGGAGTATGTGTTTCCGCTTGCCCATTCGGTGCGATTACTATCGAAGATGGTATCGCAAAAATTCTCGATGGCTGCACCGTTTGCGGCGCCTGTGTGGATGTATGCCCTTACGATGCTATCGTCAAGCGAATCGATGAATCCGCCGAGCAACCTACCGACAATCTCGAACAATACAGCGGGGTCTGGGTTATATGCGAACTCGAACACAATAAACCTGCTCGTGTCGGTTTCGAACTGCTCGGTGTCGGACGAACTCTCGCCAACGCTCGCAATGTCCCACTGTCCGCTGTCATTATCGGTAAGGATATTAAAAACCTTGCCGCCGAATATATCGCTTATGGAGCGGACAAAGTCTATGTTGCCGACGATGAATGGCTGGCGGATTTCAACGAGGAAAACTACACCGCCGTTTTGGAAAAACTTGTCCGCACGGAGAAACCCGAGATTGTTCTCTGCGGAGCGACAATCTGGGGGCGTTCGCTCATACCGCGGCTCGCCGTTAGAATCCATACGGGACTCACGGCGGATTGCACTCACCTCGAAATCGATAGCGACACAGGGCTACTTATGCAAACTCGTCCGGCATTCGGCGGGAATATTATGGCGACAATAGCCTGTCCGAACCATCGCCCGCAGATGTCCACAGTTCGCCCGAGGGTGATGAAACCGCTAGAACCCGATAGAAACCGCAGGGGCGAAATCATCGAGGTCGATTTATCCGATATAGAGAAACCCGCTCGGCGAGTTAAAATTCTCGAAAATATCGAGGAATTAGGCGAGATGATAAATATCGCCGATGCCGACATAATAGTATCTGGCGGGCGAGGACTTGGTGGAAGCGAGGCATTCGGTATGCTTTTCGAACTCGCCGATTTGCTCGGTGGAGCAGTAGGCGCATCCCGCGCCGCCGTAGATGCTGGATGGATTCCCTATGCTCATCAAGTAGGACAGACAGGTAAAACTGTCTCGCCGAAAATGTATATCGCAATCGGTATATCTGGGGCGATTCAACATCTCGTCGGGATGCAATCATCAGAAATCATTGTGGCTATAAACAAGGACCCAAAAGCACCGATTTTCGATATTGCGACATATGGACTTGTCGGCGACCTTTTCGAAATCGTCCCCGAAATCATCAAAAAGATGAAACAGAAAAAATAAACTTATAAGATAACTAACAGACATTCGCCCGTTTTTTCCTCTAATATGTTCTTATGCGTCGTATCCTCGATTGCAGAACCACTATTCCCCGAAACACCCGATTAATTAAAAAATTTGAACCGACTACAAGAACCCGAAGACTCTTTTCTCGAAAAAGACTCTATAACAACTGCTTATCTAAATCGATAAAAGTCTTGAAATAAATCTCTGACATTCGATATTATATCAATATAATTATGATATAATAAAAAAGGAATATCCGATGAAAATCTTTTTATTTCTGTTCGTTTTTTTGTTTGCGAGTTTAATTTTTTCTACCCCAATCTTCGGTCCTGTGCAGTATTTTCGCACATCGGGACCGCCGAGCGAATATGA
>CAYRNI010000211.1:0-2112 GCA_964425665.1 uncultured bacterium | reverse complement strand
ATGTTATATTTCGTTCCAATATCTTTTCAAAGAATCGACGAGTTCATCGATATCGTCTTTTCCGTATAAATCGGATGATGCGAGCAGAAGCACATCCTTCATCGATGGATAAAACCTTCCGAGATTTAATCCTGGAATTATGTTTTTCCTCGCAAGTGTCTCTACGACCTCGGATGCTTCTCCGGGAATTTTTACCGCGAACTCGCGGAAAAATGGAGCATCGAACAGCAACGAAATACCATCGATTTCCGCCAATCTCTCCGCCAAATAGTGAGCACGGTCGAACAGAAGTTTCGATATCGCCGAAAAACCTCTCGCACCGAGCAGAGCCAGATATACAGTCGCCCTGAGTGCACACAATTGCTGATTCGTGCATATATTAGATGTCGCTCTCGCCCGACGAATATGCTGTTCCCTCGTCTGAAACACCATAACAAAACCGCGCTTGCCATCGACATCCTGGGTCATCCCGATAATTCTGCCCGGCATAGAGCGCAAAAACTCCTTCTTCGCCGTAAAGAAACCGATATACGGTCCACCGTAGGAAACATAATTCCCGAACTGCTGAGCCTCTCCGACGGCGACATCGGCTCCATAATCCCCAGGAGGAGTAATAATACCGAGACTCATCGGGTCGGGAATCGAAACGATGTATACAGCACCCTTCGAATGAATTATATCGGCGAACGCTCCGCCATCCTCTACAACTCCGAAAAAATTTGGATTCTGAATTATAACGCAGGCGGTATTTTCATCGACCAGTTTTTCGAGTGCAGATATATCGACACTTCCGCCGCTCAACGGCAGCGGCACGAGTTCGACATCGAAACCGTGAATATAAGTTCTTAGAACCTCCACATAAAGCGGATTGAGTCCTTGCGAATATATCACCCGTTTCCGCTTCGTAGAATGCATTGCAAGAATAGCGGCTTCTGCTGTCGCCGATGCTCCATCATACATAGAGGCATTGGATATATCCATCGCCGTCAATGCTGTCATCATCGTTTGGAATTCGAATATTGCGGTTAATGTCCCTTGACTGACCTCGGGCTGGTATGGAGTATATGCGGTATAGAACTCGGGACGGCTAACAATCTCATCCACAGGAGCGGGAACATACATATTGTATGCACCACCGCCGATGAAATTTTTCATTTTTGCGGCGCGGTTCTCCGAGGCGAGCGAACTGAGTATTCTCTCGACCTCGATATCTGACAAACCATCCGATATCGGCAACTTGCCATCGAACTGGATATCTCGAGGAATAGCATTATCTATAAGTTCATCTATCGTCTGAACACCGATTTTTTCCAGCATATTCCGGCGGTCTTCATCGGTCTGCGGAAGATATGGAAAATCTACCATTTTTTAACCTCCCAAATACATTAAGAGTCTCGTATGCACAAATTAGCGACCGCATATCATTTAGACGATACCAATCGCGAAATTGTTTCAAAAAAAATAATCAATGAGAAATTATTCCCCGATAAGTTTTCTATATTCATCGGCAGAGAGCAAATTTTTCAAGTCATCGGGATTGGACATTTTCACCTTGATTATCCAACCATCGCCATAAGGGTCTTTATTTATAAGGTCGGGAGCTGTCGCCAATTCCTTGTGAACCTCGATGATTTCGCCAGAAACAGGAGAATATACATCGGAAACCGCTTTCACAGCCTCGATTGTGCTGAACGCATCTCCCACAGAAACACTTTTCCCATCAGAAGGAAGTTCGATATAGACAACATCGCCGAGCTCACTCTGAGCGTAATCGGTTATTCCGACCGTTGCAATTTCTCCATCGACCTTCGCCCACTCGTGCTCTTTCGTGTAATAAAGACCATCCAAAACCATTGTGACCTCCTCGAAGCAAATTTTAAATGTTTTGAATATAAATAATCATAAATAATAAATCTTCTACTATTTTTCGCAATTATTTTTTGGGATTATATAAATTAACCTCCCTTGTATGGAAAAACAAAACACAGGGAGGTTTCAAATGAAACAGCATTAATACATTGTAAAAAATAATCGATGTCGATTTGTTTGGCAATGGAAAAGTTAGGGATTTTTTGCGGGAGCGTGTATTTCATTTCAAATTTTTTGTCAACG
>CAYRNI010000210.1:0-2213 GCA_964425665.1 uncultured bacterium | reverse complement strand
ATACTGCCCTCAGCGGTTCGCCTCGATGGTATGGATATATCGTAGATTTGCCCCCCATAATGGAATTTTATCACGCTGAACGATTTCCCGACCCATTCTGCAAAACCATATTCCTGCAATATTTTCACGAGTTTGTCGGATGCGATGCCGATGACCAAAATATCCTGGTCGGTCCGCTCGATTCCGATTAATCTATCTCGTATGTATCCACCGACGAAATAAATTTTGCCTCGTGCTTCAAGATTATTCTGAAGCGATTGTGGTAATTTCCATTGTATATTGATATTATGATTATTCATTATACTATTTCCCTACCAATACGACATCATTGAGGTAAAAAGTTTTCTCAATCGTAGACCAAACATCCGATTGCACCGACGAACTGCGGATTCGGAGGCACAATCACAGGAACGCCGAGTTCATCCGACAGTAGTTTTATCACGGCTTTGCTCGATGCGACTCCACCTGTTGCAACTACCTTATCCGATGGAAATCTCATAGCGAGTCTCGCGAACCTTTTCACTATGGATTGGTTCACTCCCGCAGCAATTTGTTCTATTGGAATTCCACGGGAAATTTTTTCTAATACCTCGGTCTCTGCGAAAACCGCACAGGTGGAGGATATTCTAATCGGATTTTCGTAGAACTGTGCCAGTTCATCCAGCGATAAGCCGAGCACCTTGGCGATGTTCTCCAAAAATCTACCAGTGGATGCCGCACATCTATCCGATGTGAGAAAATCCACAGTTCTTCCCGATTCGACCTTGATAACTTTCGTATCCTGACCGCCGAAATCTATGAGTGTGAAATCCGAAATTTTTAGCAGATACGAACTTCCAGCGGTGTGAGCCTGAATCTCCGGAATTTCTCTCGCTCCCAACAACGAGACTCTCTCACGACCGTAGCCAGTGGAAACTATTTCCGCACCCTCTGGGATATTTAGCAATTTCATATCGATTGCGAAACCGCTATCTGTGGCAGAGCCGTATTTTCTATAAAATTCGGCGGAATCGTATCTCGCAAAATCGAATCCACCAGCACCATCGAGCGATGCGATTTTCGTATATCTGCTGCCTATGTCGATACCGACTCTCAAAATTCCACTCCTTAAAAATATATGAATTACCGCTCGATTCTCCCCTTCAGCATTTCTACGAATGCCTGCAATCTCATTTTAGTCCTTTCATCGACCGAAAATTGCTCGCCGCCCTCGATTAAAATATACGGAATGTCGAACGCCTTGCGCAAGATAATATCCTCGATTTGCCTAAAACAAAACGGCTCGGTGTAATGGATTATGCCATCGACTTTACGCAATTTTATCTGCTGACGAATATCATCGATTCGTCGCCGAACATTATACGGATAGGTGTATAATCTATACTGCTCGACAATATCTTCGGTATCGAACGGCATCGAGAACTGACGCTGAACCTCATTGAATACCACACGAGCACCATATTTTTCCAAAACATCGTATATATCGCCGAAAATCGGTGGAACTCCGATATATGCCAGCCGAATCTTCTGCGGAAACTCGGAACGATTTTGTGCCTCGTCTATAAAATCCCTCATTTTTCGCTCGAATTTTGTCGGGTCGCCCTCGAAATCACTCGTCGATACGAGATACAAATGATTCTCGAAACCCGTAACGACATTATCCACATATGTCATCTCGTCGATGCGATGTGCCAACTCGCGGACGCTATCGAGTCGCCGTTTCCAAGCGATTACATCTATCCAATTCGCAACGCCGAGATTCTCGGCGAGATGCTCGAGTTGGTATTTCAGAAGGTCGTAATCGCCATCGTAGGGAAATGAAAACGGGATAATCCTGATACCATTGAAATTTAATGTCTCCGCGAGAGCGTGCGTGTTCGAGCAATCGCCTTGCATAACTGCGACAACTTCCTTTATATCGGAGTTCAATGCCGCACCGTAAATCCCCTTAATCCATCGGCAGACATTACGAGGAAAACCATCGAGTTCGGCTTTTTTTACAAAATCCTCCCGCAACGGATGCGCTATGAACACATTATTCAAATCCACAGGAACAGCACCCGCAGCATAGATAATCTCCACGGGAACAGTCGTCGTAATCCCGACATATCTTTTCGATGTGTATTCGCTCATAGTTTAATTATATCGCCATCAATCGCCATAAGCAAAGAAATTTCATAAATAATGGAATGATTTTATGCTTCAATGAAATT
>CAYRNI010000209.1:0-2229 GCA_964425665.1 uncultured bacterium | reverse complement strand
CGGGAGAAGGTGTCTCCGATGCCAATCGGAGACGGATGAGGGGCTTTTCCCGCAGACAGGTCAAGTGTCAGCATCTGTCCCCCTTATTAAGGGGGACAAATCGAGCGAATGCAATGAGCGAGATAGGGGGTCAAAAAAATATTATGCAAAATACTCTATAAATATGGCGAAAGAGAAGATGGAAAAAAGAATTAGATTTTGAGGTAAAAGGTCAAAAAAATGAAGACAAAAATAATTATTATTCAATAACTTAGAAATTGCGGAGAAGAATTATAAAATATTAAAGATAGGAGAATAAAATGGCGATTACATTAGATGGCTCGGGATTAACTATCGAAAAACTCGTCAGAATAGCCCGATACGGCGAGAAGGTCGAATTATCCTCGGATGCGTTGGAGCGAATTAAAATCTGCCGAGATATGCTCGAAGAAAAAATCCAAGCACACGAAATTATGTATGGAGTCAATACCGGAATCGGCGAATTTTCCGAAGTAGTTCTGACGGATGAACAAGTGAAACAATTTCAGAAATATCTAATCTACAATCATGCGGCTGGTATCGGCGAACCTGTGTCAATCGAGTATGTTCGCGGTGCGATTGCCGGCAGAATAAATGTCCACGCTCACGGGAAATCCGGCTGCCGACCAGAAATCACGCAGACTTTTGTCGAGATGCTAAATAAGGGCGTAACACCTGTTGTGTGTCAGAAAGGTTCTGTCGGTGCATCGGGGGACCTCGCTCCGATGTCCCAAATCGCTCTTCTGCTTATGGGCGAAGGTGAAGCATTTTACAAGGGCGAAAGACTCCCGGGTAAAGTCGCTATGGAAAGAGCAGGAATCCCTATACCGGGGCTAAAAGCTCGCGATGGTCTCGCGGCTATCAATGGTTCTAATTTACTTACCGCTATGAGTGCAATCCAACTTTACGACATCCGAAGATGGCTCAAACAGGCGGAAATCGCCGCCGCTATGACTTTGGAAGCACTATATGCGAATTTTAAGCCTTACGATGTCAGACTTCACGAAGCCCGCGGTTTTCCCGGTGCTGTCAAAGCTGCGAGAGCAATTATGAAATGTATAGAGGGAAGCGATTTGCTTTCTGGAAAATTCAAGATGAAGGTTCAGGATGCTTACTCTATGCGTTCTACTCCGCAGGTAATCGGTGCTGCAATCGATGCGGTAGAATGGGCGAAAAAACAGGTCGAAATAGAACTCAACGGCGTCGGCGATAATCCCGTATTTTTCCCCGAATATAAACTGACGATTACAGGGGCGAATTTCCAGGGAACTCCTGTTTCTCTCCCGATGGATATGGTAGGGGCTGCGGTAACTATGGTATCGGTGATTTCCGAAAGAAGATTGAATAGATTACTCAATCCAGCATTGAGCATCGGGCTACCGCCATTCTTGACAAAAAATGCTGGAATGATGAGTGGAATGATGCTCAGCCAATACACCGCAGATATGCAAATCGTGGAGCAGAGAATTTTGTCTGTTCCGGCATCTATTCAATCTATACCCGCCGCTGCCGACCAGGAGGATTTCGTCTCGATGGGTATGAATACTGCCCTTAAAAACCATCAAATTCTCGATAATGCTTACGGAGTTCTCGGTATCGAATTTATGGCAGCAGCACAAGCACTCGATTTGCGAGATTTCAAACCAGGCAAAGGCGTCAGCAAGGCAAAGGAAGTTATCCGAAAGTATGTCGATTTTCTCGATATCGACAGACCACTACACATCGACCACAATAAAATGAAAAAATTGGTAAAATCCTGCGAGATATTGGAATCGGTGGAAAATGAAATCGGCTCGTTGGACTAAAAAATAAACTTCTTACGAGTTAAAATCTTTTGCTTGAATAACGCCTGCATAAAGTAAAAAGTGGAAGCAGAGGAATTACAACTTGTTTTGTATAACTTTGGAAGTTATATGAATTAACCTCCCTGCTATGAAAAAAACAAAACACAGGGAGGTTTCAAATTGAACAGGTTTTTTTCTAGATGCAAAATAACTTATGTTAATTTGTTTAACAAGAAAACTAATAACTATACCATTTTAGCAATTACACAGAATTAGTTGAAAACTCCCAATTTAAATATTTTATTGACTTTTGCTTTCAATTTTATATTATATAAAAGTTATTAAATTTTCTGCGAAGTAGGTAATTTTTCGAGTTCTTTGAGATGCGTTTTTATTTTTCCCCTCTATTCTCTAACTCCTTTCTCCC
>CAYRNI010000208.1:0-2275 GCA_964425665.1 uncultured bacterium | reverse complement strand
TGGCTTATCGCATTGATTCAGGAACTCGAAAGGCAGGGGGTCGAAAACACAGTTCTCGCTCCATCGTATAAGGGACTCGGCAATCAAACAGTCTTTGGTATCGAGGTTCGAAGATACCGCTATTTTTTTCGCAAATGGGAGGATTTAACTCACGATGAGGCGACACCTGTCAGGCTGGCGAGAAAGCCTTGGTATTTGCTCTGGGTGCCGTTTATGCTGTCCGCTGGAAGAAAAGCAGTGAAAAAAATATTGAAAAGAGAGCATTTCGATATAGTGCATATTCATTGGCCCATACCGATGGCATTCGTTGGAGCACCCGCTTTCGGAAAAATGCCGACAATCCTTCATTTCTATACTGCCGAGACATCCATAATAAGACGATTCCCTATCATCAAACCGTTTTTCCGAAAATATATACGCGATGCCGACGAGGTTATCGCATTGACCTCCTACGGCGCCAAACAGGCTCAATCGGTATATAACCGTCCGATTAAAATCGTCCCCTATGGAAACATATTTTCAGAAAAAATGCCCTCCGTAAAATTCCCCGAGAGTGACCGTCCAAAAAGAATTTTGTTCGTAGGCAGACTCGTCGAGCGAAAAGGTGTGGAATATCTGGTTCGTGCGATGCAGAAAATCCTGTCGGGAATCGATGCCGAACTTATTGTTGTCGGTTCCGGTGCGATTCTCGACGAGCTGAAGTCGTTGGCGGAAAAAATCGGCGTCGGCGAAAAGGTTCATTTCACAGGGCTTGTTCCAGCAGAGGAAAAAGAGCGATATTACAAAACCTGCGATGTTTTCGTTCTGCCCGCCTGCATAGATAGACACGGCGATACCGAGGGACAAGGTGTAGTCTTGCTCGAAGCGTTATCTTATGGCAAACCGCTGGTGGCATCTGCCGTCGGTGGAATAGTCGATTTGGTCAAGAATGAAAAGACAGGGCTTCTCGTTCCGGAAAAGGACCCCGATGCACTCGCCGATGCCATCACGAGAATTCTAACCGATAAGGAACTATACATAAAACTCGCGAGGGATGGCTACGATTTCGCACTGAAAAATTTTTCGCTTTCTGCTGTGGGAAAATCTGTGGTCGAAATTTATGAGAGAATTTTAAACAATAGAAAATAATTTGTGAGAGGAAAATGCCAGCACGGAATAAAATAATCGAACTCATCGAGAAATTCGACAAGTTCTACAATCAGTTGCACTCACCGGATTACAATGAAACCGAACTCAGGGTCGAATATATCAATCCATTTTTTGGAGAATTAGGCTGGGATGTGGACAACAAGCAGGGATATTCTCAAGTATATCGCGAGGTCATTCACGAGGCGAAGATGAAGAGAAAAGATGCCACAGGTAGACCCGATTATTCCTTTCGCATCGGCGGTGTGCCAAAATTTTATGTCGAGACTAAAAAGCCCGCGGTGAACATCGAAACCGACCCGAACCCTGCATTGCAGCTGCGAAGCTACATCTGGACAGCGAAATTACCCCTCGGAATACTTACCGATTTCGAGGAATTCGCCGTATATGACGGCAGAATCAAGCCAAATAAGAACGACAAGGCATCTACGGCGAGAGTGCTTTTTATAAAATACCACGATTATCCTGAAAAGTGGGACAAAATCGCATCGATATTCTCAAAGGAAGCGATACTAAAAGGCTCGTTCGATGAATTCGCAGAATCTACGAAGGCAAAAAAAGGAACTTCCGATGTGGATGAGGAATTTCTCAAGGAGATTTCCCGCTGGCGCGAGAAACTCGCAAGAAATATCGCACTGCGGAATAGAAAACTCTCCACGCGTGAATTGAATTACATTGTCCAGAAGACAATCGACAGAATAATCTTTCTCCGCATAGCAGAGGATAGAGAAATCGAGGATGAATTTCAACTACGCAATCTCATCGAGGGGAAGAACATATATCAGCGACTTCAAAGGATATACTGGGACGCGGACGATAAATACAATTCGGGGCTTTTTCACTTCCGAAATGAACAGGGACGAACCGACGCTCCCGACAATATCAGTTTGAAAGTCAAAATCGATGACGCAGTTCTGAAAGATATAATCAAACATCTCTACTATCCCGATTGTCCCTATGCCTTCGCGGTTATGCCTGCCGATATTCTCGGACAAGTATATGAGCAATTTCTCGGAAAGGTCATAAGACTCACGAAAGGACATCAGGCGAAGATCGAGTATAAGCCCGAGGTCAAAAAAGCAGGTGGAGTTTATTACACGCCGACATATATCGTAGATTACATCGTGGA
>CAYRNI010000207.1:0-2276 GCA_964425665.1 uncultured bacterium | reverse complement strand
TTTTTCACTTCTCCAACAAAATTTTTTAACCTTCCGCAAAAAAATCTTTCGGTTTATGAAATAGTTTTTATTATGTAGCATAAAGTTATATGCCGACGGAAGAAGAGAAGAGGAGTTATCAATCGAGGATAGAACAAAAAATATTATACTGACTGCAATCAAGAGCGTTATTAGCGCTGGGCTGATTCTATTTTTGGTGTATAGAATCGACCTCGCTCAATTTCTTATCGAATTGAAGCATTTTCCTGCGTGGGCGTTTCCTGTGGTAGCGATTGCGTTTTGTGCGACAGTTATTATCGGTGGTTGGAGGTGGTCGGTTTTTGTTCATCCGTTCGGGAAAATTTCCTATATCAAACTTGTCGCACTGTATTTTGTGGGATATTTTTTCAATAACTTTTTGCCATCCGGTGTTGGCGGCGATGTTGTCCGCGGGTATATCGCAGGGAAAGAATTGGAAAATGTCCCAGCGGGGTATTCATCTATTGTTGCCGAAAGAGTCGCCGGAATTTTGGCGACAGTTTTTCTATCGCTCATATCGCTTCCATTTATCGAGTATAAATCGCAAATCGTTCTCGCATCGATTGTGCTCAATATCGGGCTATGGCTCGGTGTGCTGTTATTTTTGCTGCTGCCATCGGAGAAAGTGGTGAAAAAACTACTATTCTGGCTGCCGTTCGGAATAGGTGAGAAACTATTCGATTTCGTCGAGATGCTTCGGGGATACAGAAAATATCCGAAAACATTGTTCTGGGGATTTATTTTATCGGTCTTATATCAAGGTTCGATAATTTTGGTGGTAGTTCTAATCGGATTTTTAGCGGGAGTGAAATTACCGATACCGGTCTATTTTGCTACTGTTCCGCTCGTATGGGTAATCAGTTTGATTCCTGTTTCGCTCAATGCAATCGGAGTTCGTGAGTCGAGTTTCGCATATTTCTTCAAGGTTTTCGGTGCAACAGAAAGTGCAGGATTTTTGGTATCGATTCTCGTGTTCGCATCGTCGCTTGTGGCAGGAATTTTCGGCGGAATAATTTTCGCATTCTGGAACAGCGCCGAGAAAAAAATGCCCAAGCAGGAATAATAACCTACCTCGAAACATAGTTATTTCGATTACATTTTTCAAAATGAAGCAATTTATAGCTACGCTGTCCGCGGTGGTGCAACAACAAAACCTGAGACAAAATTTCAATATCTCATTTTCTCAGCGGTGCAACAGGGAATTGCCCCGACTTGTCGGGAGGAAAGTTGCACAAGGAAAACAGGCGAAGGGTGTGTCAAAATGATGTGTAGCCGATTTCGGCTCGATGAACGAATCCCAGAACGCCATAGTTTTGAATCGAGTATCCGAAAGTAAATTTTTTGTAATTTATTCCCGCTCCTGCGGTAAGACCATTGAGTTGTTCGGAGTTGGATGGGTCTTCGGATGGTTTCGGGCGATACACATATCCTATGCGGAAAAACAGCGGTTTCAAGAAATCGAACTCGATTCCTGCTCTTGCGCAGAAATCTACATCGGCGGCGGTTTCGATTTGTGCGCCGATTTCACCGGGGAAGCCTGGTAAATCGTAATATCCACCGAGTTTAACAGCCCAAGGCAGCGATGGTTTGTCTGTGCCGTATGCAGAGAGCATTGCTCCGAGATTCGATAACACG
This sequence comes from uncultured bacterium, assembly GCA_964425665.1. Taxonomy (GTDB): domain Bacteria; phylum UBP14; class UBA6098; order B30-G16; family B30-G16; genus JAGGZE01. The sequence continues at coordinate 623 of CAYRNI010000207.1, read as the reverse complement.
AGACCGGCGCGAGCATCATCGCGTCTGTCGCGATACATAACTCCGATATCGAGAGCCATCGCCGATGATGAAAATGTATCTATGCTCGAATATAGCAGTTTTCCATTCGCTCCGACGGCGAAATTTTTGTTCAATCTCCTGCTGTATGAAGCGATAAATTCAAAATCGCTTCCCGAAAAGTCGCCAGTTTCGTTGCCTTCGTCATCTGTCCGAGTGAAATTTCCGTATGAAACGATATTAGCACCTGCCGAGACCGAGTTTTTATCGTCGATTTTTTGCGAATACGCTGTGAAACCAGCGTTGAAAAGCCCCCAGAAATTGCCAAATGATGCGATTACCGAACGTTTTCTTCTGAATGCAGATGATGCAGGATTGGAAATGAATCCATCGGTGGATTTCGACCATCCGACATAAGCGCCGCCGAGTGCGGACCCGCTCGTTCCTACATCGTTTTCGAGCAGAAAAGGGAAAGCAGTGGTCCCTGCATTGCTCGATGGCGAAAGTGCAAACAACAACCCCGCCGAAATGGACATTAGAAATAATATCTTTTTCATAGTCATCTCCCGAAAATTTATTTTGCATCGTTCAATAAAGAAATAAAACCCGCTGTATTGACAAAGAAA
>CAYRNI010000206.1:0-2315 GCA_964425665.1 uncultured bacterium | reverse complement strand
AATATTCTTGCGGCGAGATGAGCTGCGTTTTTTGCTCCCGCTACGCCGATTCCCATCGTAGCCACAGGGATACCCGACGGCATTTGAGCGATAGACAGCAGTGCATCGATACCGCGAAGCGGTCCGGTATCCACTGGAACGCCGATAACGGGAATTTTGGTTCTTGCGGCGACAGCACCTGGTAATGCTGCGGAAAGCCCTGCTATCGCTATAACGAGTGCGTATTTTTCATCTGCGGAGCGACAGAATTTCTCCAATTCATCGGGATTTCGATGAGCGGAAAGAACCAACCTATCGAAATCTATTCCATAACTTTTAAGAACCTCGCCGACAACCGAGCCGATTGGTTCATCGCTTTTGCTACCCTGCAATATTACGACCTTTTTCGACATTTTGACTCCTCTGTGAATTTAAATCAAACAATTATTAAAATAGGAAATTAAAATAAAAATGAAATATTTAATCGAAACAATTTCGATAAAATACTTGACATATTTCCCTACGGGTCAAACTTTTATTTTCACATTCACAGGAGGCGGAAATGTTCGATGAAAAGATATTCAAAGCATACGATATTCGCGGGACATATCCCGACCAACTCGATGAGAAAACCGCATATCTTATCGGTGGAGGTTTCGTTCATTTTCTCGGTGCGAAAAAAGTGGCTGTCGGCAGAGATGTTCGTCTATCGGGTGAAAAATTGCAGCAGGCACTTATCCGCGGTATCACCGATGCTGGCGCCGATGTGGATATTCTCGGTGTAATCACGACGGATGCGTTGTATTTCGCCGTCGGGAAATTCGGATACGATGGCGGAATTATGATTACGGCTTCGCATAATCCTGCTGAATATAATGGTTTCAAGATGTGCAAATCCTCCGCTGTTCCGCTTTCGGCGGATTCGGGACTGCCGGAGATAAAAAAGATAGTCAAGAGCGGTAGTTTCAAAATATCCGAAGAACCAGGAACAATCAGGGAAATGGACATCATCGAGGATTATATTACCCATTGTCTCTCATTCATAAATGTGAAAAATCTTCTGCCTTTCAGAATTGCCGTCGATGCTGGCAACGGAGTGGCTGGACTAATTCTGCCGAAAATTTTCGAGAAATTACCATTCGAGGTTAAAGAATTGTATTTCGAACCCGATGGCAGTTTCCCGAATCATCTACCCAGTCCAATCGAACCAGAGAACACAGCGGAGTTGCGGAAGGTCGTTGTGGATGAGAAACTCGATTTCGGGATAGCGTTCGATGGCGATGCCGATAGGATGTTCATCGTGGATGAATTGGGAAACCTAATCGGCGGGGATATGGTAACCGCTATGGTCTCACAGAAAATGCTTCACGACTTTCCTGGAAGTTATATAGTCTACAATTTGATTTGTTCCAAAACTGTTCCCGAGACAATCGAGAAATATGGCGGCAAACCGATTCGCAGTCGAGTCGGACACGCATTTATCAAACCGTTGATGCGCAAATACGATGCTATTTTCGGCGGCGAGCATTCGGGACATTTCTATTTCAGGGATAACTGGTTCGCCGATTCGGGGCTTATCGCATTTCTGATTGTCGCAGAGTTACTCTCGCAAAGGGAGAAGAAACCATCGGAACTTATCGCAGAGATGGACCATTACTACCGCACGGGCGAGATAAATACTCGTGTTGAAGATAGAGCGAAAACTCTTTCCGCTGTGGCAAAATTCGTCGAGAACGAAACAGGAGTGAAGCCCGATACCACCGATGGCATAACATTCGATTTCGGCGATTGGTGGTTCAATCTGAGACCATCGAACACGGAGCCATTGATTCGCCTCAATCTCGAAGCATCCTCCGAAGAATTGCGGGATGAAAAGAAAAAATGGATACTCGATGTAATCGACGAATTGAAATAGTTTTGCGAATACGAATTTGTCGAGAATGACGGGGGTTATTCCCTATGAAGTTTCCCGTTTTTTAAGCGAAATATTTGCTCGGCATAACTTGCCATCTGCATATTGTGAGTTGCGAGAACCACCGCTACATTTTTCTGTTGAAGTATCGTGGTGACCAATTCCATAAATCTGTGTGAATTGGAATCGTCGAGATTGCCTGTGGGTTCATCCGCTAAAATGATTTTGGGGTTGTTGACGAGTGCTCTCGCCAAAGCCACTCTTTGCTGTTCGCCACCGGAAAGTTGCGATGGGAAATGTTTTGCTCTATCCGATATTCCGAATGCGTCGAGAAGTTCCATCGCACGATTTTGTGCTTTGGAGCCGTTGACACCCACTATAAACTGCGGAATCAAAAGATTTTCCAGTGCGGTAAATTCAGGCA
>CAYRNI010000205.1:0-2417 GCA_964425665.1 uncultured bacterium | reverse complement strand
TTGCTTTTTTTATTGATTTATTTATATTTCAATTATGAAAATCGTTTCTAAAAAAGATGTGGTTAGAATATCGATAATTCTTGTCCTCGTGGTCGTAATTATCTGGATTTTAGACCCGACTCCGCTCGTGAAATGGCGGGTGAAAAGAAATGCAAAATCATTATACGAGCCAGATTATATGAATAATTGCTCTTCGCAGTGGAAAACATTTTTCGATATGGGGAAACTTATCGATAGAGGGCATCACGGATTTGCTCGTTCGATTTTGGATTCTGTCTACAGCAGAAAATCGGACGATTATCGACTCGACTCGGATGGATTGGATATCTTACTCGACATATCGGCGAATATTCTTCGCTCGCTGCCTATGAATTCGGTTCTTATAACGACTAATGTCGATGATATTCATCCGTTTGCTTTCATACAGATTTCAGAGAACATCAGACCCGATATAATTCTTTTGAACAGAGAAATGTGGAAAAGCAGTTATTATAGGGAATTCCTGTGGAAAAATACCGCAATCGAAGATATTATATCAGAAAATAAGTTCTTAGATGCGGATAATAATTTTTCTAATACATTGCACAGGTTAGCCTTAAAATTTCCGTTATTTTTCACCTGTCGTATATGCGATATAACCGAGTTTCCCAAAGATAGTCTATATAGTATGCCGATTATAGGGTATATGTATATGCCGCATCGAGTTTCTGATACATCGCTTGCGGAGTTGAAATATACGATGCTTTATTCGCAGAATTGGAATTTTGTCGCTGAAAATCCGCCTTTCGATGACAAGCAAAAATATTACAATAGCGAATCGTCGGAACTCGCATCGGTTCTGTCGGATGTTGTGAGCGATTTAGTTAAAGCGGGGAAGGATTCGCTGGCTCGCAATATCCTCGGCAAGTTCGATAGTTGGATGGTTTGGGACCCATATTATCTCGTTATGCGAGCTGATATTGCCCAAAAATTGGGTGAGGACCCGAACAAATGGCTCACTAAGGTGAAGAATTGGCTCGATAGGAATGAGAGCCATTGGGCTTACTCCACTGTTCAAACATATTACGATTCTGCGAAATCATTGATAGATAAATCCATAATTGAGAAAGTCGTTGATAAAATCAAATCGAAACCTACCAAAAGCAGGCGGATTAGAAGGAGAAAATAATTTCACTCCACAACCCACGGCTCGGCGTTTGTGAAATGAGTTTCGGTTATTTTTAGATTATCAGAGGTGGCGAACATTATTTCGATGGGACCGTATCCTTGTGGGATGTTGTCGAAAAACCATTCTCGCCAGCGTCCGTATGGGATGATTTCGATTCCGCGGATTTCCTCAGCGGGGATTACGAGTTTTAGCGAGTGAGCATTCGGGTCGGATTCGTAGAATAGTAGTGCTTCGCGAATCGCCTTCATAGTAGCTCGATTTGCGAAATCGAAACGCATTCGAATTATATATTGCGGTTCACCATCAGAAAAATTTGGCTCCGGCGGGAAAAATGTTATGCCTTTTTCTGGGAGAGCGATTTCGCCCACATCGAAGCCATTGGAATATAAAATGATTTTTGCCGAAATGTTGTCGAACAGCAATTCTTTCGATGACAGAACCGTCATCATAACCTCCTTTGTGGAAAATCGTCCACTTTTTCAACGGAAATAGTTTATATTTCGCACCATCTTATTGTCAGCTCGGTTCTTGCAAAATTTTTATCTCGGTAAATTCGCGAAGTAGGGGAATTTTTCAGCCTACATCCTTCGGGATATATATCGGAGTTAAGTATATTCTCTATTTTTTCGACCTTCGATATCATTTCATCTTCTTCGGTTTTTGGAAGAAATAAAATTTCGATTGTCGCTGTCAGTTCGAACACTGTGGGTATTTCGGCTGCTGAGTTGCTGCTGACGACATTGGGGAATATTTTTACCGCAGGAAGAAGTGATGCTGGCACATCGCCATTGCCGATTATCGCAGTGCCGATATCGACATTTTCCGATATGTTTTTCCTAATAGAATCTAATATGTTCCAAACTATGCCCATAGTTTCTCCTTATCTTAAAATTTCAAAATCGACCGAACTATCGTCGATTACGATTACATTCATAGCACGGATAAATTCCTCCTCGAATCTCCGCTGGTAGAACTCCGCGCGGATGGCATATATATCGTCCTTTCGGGTAGAATTTTCTCTCAGCACAAGAGCGAGATTGAGGCAAATAGCACATTCGCCGAATATTTCAGGATTTTCGATATAATCCTCTGCGTCGTCTATATCGGGGAATCTCGCGCGGATTCTATCGCTTATGAGCGATTTTACTATCTCGTGCCGATTCACGAATGGCACATCTTTTAAGATTTCGCCCTCGCGGGCTAAAATATCCGATGTTGTGAAAAGCGTTGTGTCGGAGAACGGCATTTT
>CAYRNI010000204.1:0-2461 GCA_964425665.1 uncultured bacterium | reverse complement strand
TTTTGGGCTCACCGAAGATTCAAAAGCACGATAAAATACTGATAAATAAATTAGCAATAAATCGAACGAATGGAAAAAACTAATGATTCCGAGTCGGTGGCGGAGGTCCCCAGCCGAGTTTTGTTCTAAGAACATCGTAGAATGAACGGCGGTGATAATCTATAAGTTTTGTTTTGTGGCGAGATTTATAGACCTCTATGATGCCTTCCTGTGGAAGTTTTACACTTACCTGACCATCGACTGTGAGATGTGGCAAGTTTATATCGTCTCTTCCTCTGTAATTTATTTTGACTGTTTCCTGAGCGGCGACAATCAATGGTCTTATTGCCAAAGTATAAGGTGCAAGAGTAGTCAATAAGATAACATCCACATTTGGAGCAACGATAGCTCCACCAGAAGCCATCGAATATGCTGTCGAACCCGTAGGGGTGGCGATAATCATTCCATCCGCAGCAATTTCGCTAACCGCACTTCCCGAAACAAAAATCGAAAAATGCAAAGTGCGCGGAGAACCCGCTTTATCCAATGTTATTTCATTCAGTCCGAGTATAGGCTTTTCCACTGTATCGGGGACGATAACTTCCAGCATCATCCTTTCGTCGATTTCGTAATTACCTGCGAGAATTTCGGGTATCGCTCGTTCTATTTCATTCGGAAGCAATTCCGTGAGAAAACCGAGTCTTCCCATATTTACACCGAGTATTGGAACCTCCGATTTCGCGAGATGACGCGCTACATCCAAAACCGTGCCATCACCACCCAGCGTGATTACTAAATCGCAGGAGTTCAATTCGTCGAGACTCGATTTTTCGGTTATGTCCAAAGATTTCGCGAGTCCGACTTCGCAAACGATTTCCACTCCACTCAAAAGTCGCAATAGCCTTTTCGCCACAGGAATTATATTCTTTTTCCTCATATTCGCGTATATGCCGATACGCTCGAATTTTTTCCCATTCATTAAAAAACTCCTGAAAGAACTATTTCATCTATAAAATTAAAACGGGTGTCTTATCGCAAAATAAGTGGTAAAATTATCGAAAGTCGGGCAGTATTGGAAATCGAACCTCGTAATCAAAGTTTTTGAAAATTTTAGTGCTATACCACCGCCTGTGGAAAAAAATGCCTTTTCGGGATTCGCACCGTAAATCTTTCCGAAATCGAAAAACGGTGTGAATTCGATATCCGCTCGTGAATCAGAGATTATTCCTGGCGCTATAAGATGCAATACTGTCATCGGTGTATACATTCTTTTCACTGGGCTTATTCTGAAATCCAGAGACAGTAAGTAAAATTTATTTCCCGAGAGGTTTCTATGAGGTAATCCCCTAAATAGTTGAAAATCGCCCGAACGATAACCAATCAACTGTGCGACATCACTCGTTCGATAGCCGATAGCCATCTTTGTCGCCAAAATTGTCGGTGCTTGAACTGTCAGCAACGGAATTTGCACCGGAAGAGCCGATGCAGGCGTATATGTCCTCTGTTCCACATATGCAAAACCCACAACTTTCGATGTGTGCGTTGCAGCATCGACATAATCGGCATCGAGAGTATCCTGTAAAAGATAATCTGCTCCAGCCTCTATGTGAAAAACATATCCTTTATCGGGGTCGAGATTTCCATTTCGACTATCATATCCGAATGAAATACCACCACCAACATAAGTTGCCTCAGTGGTCTCGGGTTTTTCGCTCCATCCGCCATAATCCGATAGAGTATAATCGCTGAAATACTTCCCAGAGGAATAAGTAGCAAAAAGTCCCCATTTAGTTTCGATGCCGGCTTGCCAGTTTTGTTCTAATCGAATAGAATATTCTCGAACTTTCTCGGTGATGTCGGTCAGTGTGGTATCTGAAAGTGTATCCTCTCCCGGAACGAATATGGAATATTTGCGAGGGTCATTGGTCGTCGCATCGATATATTTCGAATGAATTTCGGTGCCTTTCGCAAATGGTAATCTAATAGTCAATTCGGCTCGTAATGCCTCAGAACTGGGAGCGTATCGCACTTCTGCTGCTCCGTATTTTGTCGTATCGCCGAACCCCAATGCAAAATATGTAGTAAGAGAATCCTCACTGTCCCAATAAGCCATAGGAACTAAAAACCAACAGAACGCAGATGAGATAATCCCAAACATTATAGTTAACATTACTATTTTGAACATTTTCCCTCCAAATAATAAGACTCGTTTTTATATATAATATCGTCGGTTAATTTCGCAAATATAAAATCGATTTTCAAATATAACTTGCGAAATCTAATCGAAAAATTTAATTGAAAACAAAATATTCTGCAAATCTCTATACTATGGAGGAAAATTATGATAGACCTTACAGTCAACGAGGAACAACTCGAACGAACCGCTAAGCGTTGCTACGAGCGAGGGATAATCGTTCCGACATTCGAGCAGATGAAAAATCCCGAATTGATTCCACAAAAAATCAAGGACGAACTGAAGAAT
>CAYRNI010000203.1:0-2618 GCA_964425665.1 uncultured bacterium | reverse complement strand
ATATATTTGATTCGAGCGACAATCGGTAATCAGACAGTCACCAAACGCGTAATATTGATGAAATAACGGAATATGGTGAGCGAACCCCCTTGAAATCTCACTTCGTTCGGTTGTCCTGTCCTAGCGGAACAGATGAGGAGGTCATTCATAAAGTATCGCAAGACGGATAATAGCGAAAAATACAATTCCGAGTCATAATCTAAATTCCGTTATTCCGACACCGATATTTCTCGCCCTGTATTTGAAATTTAGTTCATCGACAATGTGGATTTTCTCATCTGGCAGGTTTTCCAATGTCATCATCGCATCGGGGATGGCATCTAAAATATCGGTTGCAATCATTGCTCGGCGTGTCAATCTTTGTGATGCTATCTCGCCTGCGAGACCGTGAATGTATGTGCCGACCCGTGCCGCATCGAATGGTTTCAACCCCTGCGCGAGAAATCCCGTGATTAGACCTGTCAGAACATCGCCGCTGCCGGCGGTTGCCATTCCATCGTTGCCGATAGGGATTATGTGCAAAATTTCGTTCTCATCGGCGACAATCGTAGGATTGCCCTTGATGACGAGCGTTGTGAACAGTAATTTTGCCCAATCCTTCGCATTTTCCAATTTATTTTTTGCGATTTGCTCGATGGGTATTTCCAGAAGACGAGAGAGTTCACCGAGATGAGGTGTCATCACCGATGGCGCGGTGATTTTCGGTATCGTATCGTCAATTTCGCCGGCGAGGGCGTTTAGTCCATCGGCATCGATGACGATAGGTTTTTGGACTTTGCTCAAAAATCTTCGCACCATTTCTCTCGTTTCGAAGTGAGTTCCGAGACCTGGACCGATGGCGACCGCATCGACATCTCTGGCGTGTTTGTGAAGTTCGCCGAGTGCGCGAGTCGTGTGGCATCGCTTCTTGCGGACCTCGGGCATCGGAAGAACCACCACCTCGATTGCATTTGTATCGACTATATCCACAAGCGAGCGTGGAACAGCGGAATAGCATAATCCTGCTCCCGACCGAAGGAACGAAAGCCCCGACATAACCGCAGCACCTGTCATTCCAGCAGAACCGGCGATGATGAGTCCCTTGCCGAATGTTCCTTTATGTCCATCGGATGGACGCTCCGGCAGAAGTTCTGCGATTTCCTGTATAGTGGCAAATTCGTAATCTATCGGGACTTCGGATTTCGCTCGGTTGTCCAATCCGATGTCCGCGATGACAAGCGAGCCTGTTAAATCTCTGCCTGGATGGAGAAACTGCCCGACTTTCGCGAAACCGAATGTGACAGTGAAATCGGCGGAAACCGCTACGCCATCGGCGGCGCCCGTATCTCCGTTCACTCCCGATGGAATATCGACAGAGACAACATACGCACCGTTCTCGCGGGAACGATTTATCACATCGATTGCTTTGGCGATATCGCCTCGTGGAGCACCCGAAATACCTGTTCCAAGCAGTGCATCGATTATAACATCCGCATCGATTTCGCTGTTATCGAATTTTCGCAAGATAATTTTGTCGGTATCGATTTTCTCGTAGTTGAGCAGTGCATCGCCTTTAATTTTTTCAGGCTCGGTTAATAAAATGATTTCGACATTGTAGCCGAGTTTTTGCAGATACCTCGCAGCGACGAAACCATCGCCGCCGTTGTTCCCTTTGCCGACAAATACCACGGTTTTTCTGCCTTCTATTTCTTTAAGAACCATATCGGCGACTATCGCGACAAATCTGCCCGCTCGTTCCATAAGTATTTCGCCAGGGATTTTATATTTCTCGATTGTTAATCTATCGAGCAAACGCACTTGCTCTGTTTTGCAAACTCGCATTATCTAACCTCCGTTGCGATTTCGATTTCAATAGTATAAGTGATATTTGCAAATAGTCAAAAAAAACTCCCCTGAATACGGGGAGTTTAAATTGGATAACAGGCTTATCGAACTTATTTTTTAATCGAGTGCTTTTTTTAGATATTCCATAACCATATTCACCGGCATAGCGCCCTCGAAATCGACCTTGTCGTTTATCACCGTTTTAGGGACGGCACGCACCGAATGCAAATTGGATAGTTGCGGAAATTCCTGAGCCTCTACCATCTCGGATACGATAAATTTCGATTCGAATGCGAGTTGATGAGCAGCGAAAACCGACTGTGGACAATACGGACAGGTCGGAGTGATGAACACCTTGATTCTTACAGGCTGCTCGATTTGGGCAAGTTCCATCTTTATGTTTTCGTCGAGATGCGAGTCTTCGTTGGAAATCATTAGAATATCTTCGAGGAGCGTGGCGAATTCGTATCCGGCGGGAATACCGTAGAACCTGATTCCATAATCCACATCCTCGCCTTTATCATCGACACCGAGAAGAACTATCGCTGGAACTTTATCCACATCGTAGAGTTCGGCGAGATCTTTATCGATGGCGAGATTTTTAACCTCGAGACTCAACTTGTCGGAAATCGAGGTCAACTCTCGCATAAGTTCCTCCGTTTCCTTACAATATTGGCACTCGCCGACTTGCTGAATAAAAAGAACGAACTTCACAGGTTTGTTCATATTCGAGAGCCGTTCTTTTATAGCCTGTTTATCCTGTTCTGATAGTATAGCCATTGTTGTTTCCTCCT
>CAYRNI010000202.1:0-2637 GCA_964425665.1 uncultured bacterium | reverse complement strand
TTCTTTTCACGAGCATAATTTTATCTTCGCCATCGGTTTCTTTGGTCAGAACCTGAACATATTCATCGCTGCGGACATCGATTTTCCTGCCGACATAATCGGGCTGAATCGGTAATTCTCTTCCACCCCTGTCTATAAGAACAGCCAGTTGGATACTTTTCGGACGACCGAAATCCAAAATTACATCGATTGCCGCTCTGACCGTGCGTCCAGTGAATAGAACATCGTCGATTAAAACTATGTTTTTCCCCTTGGGGTCGAACAGTATTTCTGAACCTTGCGGATGCGGAAAATCGACCGTCTCGCGGAAATCGTCGCGATATAATGTTATATCCACGCATCCCGATGGGATTTTAACATTTTCGATACTTTCGATTATATCAACAATGCGGTTCGAAAGGTCTACTCCTCTGGTCCTTATGCCGACAACAGCCAAATTATTCGCGCCCTCGTTGTGCTCGAGTATCTGGTGAGCGATTTTATTCAAACTTCGCGAAATGGCGGTTTTATCCATCAATATTTTTGTCATTATTCCTCCCTTCGATTTCAAAATAGTCGGACGAAATTTTTTAACAAGAAATATTTAATCGAACTAATTTAAACAAATTTTATATTGATTATAAACGATATTCCAATTATTTTATAAAAAAATATATGAGAGGTATTAGATGCAAGTGATAGAGAAAATTTCAGATATGCAATCTTATGTTAGAAAGTGCAAATTGGATGGTAAAACTATCGGTTTTGTTCCTACGATGGGGTATCTTCACGAGGGACATCTTTCTCTGGTTCGGATTGCGAGGAAAAGATGCGATATTTTAGTGGTCTCCATTTTTGTCAACCCTACTCAATTCGGTCCCGGCGAGGATTTCGACAAATACCCTCGCGATTTCGGAAGGGATAAAAAATTATGCGAACAGGAAAATGTGGATATTATCTTCGCTCCATCCGTCGAGGAAATGTATCCGAAAGATTCCGTAACTTATGTGGATATGGCTGGCGAGATGACTAATGTCCTATGTGGGAAATATCGTCCTGGGCATTTCCGCGGGGTTATGACTGTTGTCAGTAAGTTATTCAATATCGTTCAGCCCGATATAGCGGTGTTCGGTCGCAAGGATGGTCAACAGTTGGCTGTTATTCGGAGGATGGTCTCAGATTTAAATTTCCCAATCGAAATTATCGGCGGGGAAACGGTTCGTGAAAGCGATGGTCTCGCTATGTCCTCTCGAAACAAATATCTGACAGAAGAACAGAGAAAATCCGCCCCTGCGTTATATAAATCGCTTCTTCTCGCTAAGACTATGATAGAAAACGGTGAAACGGATAGTTCAAAAATCGTAGAGAGAATGCGAGATTATATATCTAATTCCGGGGATTTTAAAATTCAGTATATAGAGATAGTGGATGCCGATACTCTAACTCCTGTGGATAAAATACGAAATAAGGTTATGATTGCGCTGGCTGCTTTCCTCGGTGAAACGAGGTTGATAGATAATATCGTCGTATGAGTAGTTATGATTTTTCCAAACAGGAAAACAAAAGGTTGTTTCAGCCCCTCCATTAGATAAGCACTTGTTCATCCTCGCTATTTTCTAAATCATTTCTCTCCCGCGTGAAAAGAGAAAGCAAAATGTTTCATAATATTGTCAAGCAATAAAAAGCGGTTATAAATTCACTAAATCAACTGCTGAGACCCGATATACGATTTACGGAGCGATTTAATCTTTTAGATAGATAAAAAATTTGTTCTTGGTGTTCGCAATTTATTTTATTATATCGAATAATAGTTTTCACTGAAAATCAAACGATTTTAACCAGAGACATCAAATAGTAATGTGCCTTTTATAATTTTCCTCAGGGTAACATTATCGCGGAAGTGAATGATATGGATACAGATAAAACAGAAATAATATATGGGAGACAGCCGACATTCGAGGTATTGAGAGGTTTCAGGAAAATCTATACTATATACGCCACCACCAGTGCATTGAAATGGTTAAAAGAAAAGGCAAATACTAATAATGTAGAAATTACTGCTGATATTCGGTTAGTCGAGAAAGAAAAATTATATAATTTAGTTCGGCACCCCGACCACCAAGGAATCGCGGCGAAAGTGGAGAAATATAAATACACATCGGAGAAAATCATACTGGACAGACGACCATCTCTAATACTTTTGGCTGATAGTATAACCGACCCTCACAATCTCGGTGCTATCATACGCAGTGCGAATCTTTTCGGAGTTGGAGCGGTTATAATACCCGAGAAAAATAGCGCGGATATAAATCCTGTTGTCGTCCATTCCAGTGCTGGTGCGACGGAGCATACACCGATTGTTAGGGTAAAATCGATTATACATTTTTTACATTTGCTAAAAGAAAGGAATTATACTATCATATCAGCAGTTAAACCGAACGATGATGCTATATCCGTAATAGATTACGATATAAATGGCAATATCGCATTAGTTATGGGCTCCGAGGGAAAAGGGATATCGAAAAAAATAATGAATATATGCGATGCGAAAGTATATATTCCTCAGTATGGCGAGATAGATTCTTTTAATGTATCTGTTGCAACTGGTATATTGCTGTATCAACTGAGAACAAAATTATAGTTTTATATTAGTTAAAA
>CAYRNI010000201.1:0-2696 GCA_964425665.1 uncultured bacterium | reverse complement strand
CGATAGATTTACCCTTCGATGCTCAATACTATCTTCAAATCGAGGTTGAAGGTGAGGTCCTGACTCCGCGTATTCCGTTAACATCTGTTGCATATTCCTATCGTTCAGAGATAGCTGATTCTGCTGTCAACGGTGGAGGTCAAGTTCTTACACTGGATTTCGGTTCAGATGACACACTTCGGTTGACTCAGAGTGTTGGCTCTGACCTCGCAACGCGAATACCTGTCGATAACGATGATTTGTCGGACAATGTGATTTCCGATTTATCGGATGTGAACACTTCTGGGGTATCCAGCGGCGAGGTTCTCAAATGGAACGGCAGTGCTTGGGTTCCCGGAGATGATAATACGGGGACAGGCGGTGGTATAACGGATATAAATTCGCAGACGGGACCATCGATAACGATTACAAATGGTTCGGGGATTTCTGTATCGTCCGCGTCGAATACCATAACTATAACTAATGCTGCTCCTTGGACGAGTTCTTCCAACGATTACATTCAGAACCAAAGTTCTACCGACCAGACGGCGAGTTTTCGAATAAGTGGCAATGGCTATATCGCTGGCGATGTCGGTATTGGCACGATTTCGCCATCCTATAAACTCGATGTGCGCGGCGATGCATACATCCAGAGCGAGCTCGTTGTAGATATAAATAGTAATGGTTGGGGTTTTCGAGCTCCATTCGGTTCTTCCAGCGCTATAAATTTCAGACCTACTTCTGGGAGTGGGAATTTACAGGTGGGTTCAGCCGGAGGAAACCGCAATGGATTTCTGACATTCGGCGGTGCTTACTGGTGCGATATGGTAGGTCTCTCTGGCGACCCAACTGTGCCATCTTACGATGTTGGGGATATATTCGGTATGTATCCCACATCGACGGGGATAAGATGGTATAATGGAAGTAGTTGGTCTACTATTTCCGGTGGCGGTATTGGGGGAAGTGGGTCGGTCAACTATGTCGCGAAATGGACTCCTGATGGCAATACGCTCGGCAATTCTATTATGTATGATAACGGCGCGAATGTCGGGATAGGAACGACGAGTCCTAATGGTAAATTGAATATAAATGCCAATGTCGCTGGAATAACATACGGTTTGCGAATCGACGAGGGTTCGACAAACACCACGAGCCCCAACTATGGTATTTATGTTTATGATAATTCTAGTGGTTCATCAAACGATTATATTCGGCATGATATATACGCCGAGAACCATCAGTATCAACCTGGGACGGGTTATACCAGTTCTACTTCTCGCTGTGCTATTGCCGGTGCAGATTTCGATGCGGGGAACTACAACTTTGGCGTTGGCGGTTGGAGTTATTTGGACAATAATTACTCGGGGGGAGTTCTCGGTTCGAACTGGGGTGGAACAATATGGGGAAGTCTCGCATATAAAGATGGTTCGGGGACAATCTGGGCTGGATATTTCAACGGGGATATTTACGGAACGGGGCTTGTAAATGGTAACCAATTACAATCGCGAGTCGCTACGGGGACCTCGCCTCTATTGATAAATTCGACTACTTTGGTATCTAATCTCAATGCCGATATGGTCGATGGTCATCATTATAGCACGAATTGGGACTTGTGGACAGATGCTGGAAGTTATATCAATGCGGTGAATAATTCCGATGTAGAAATCTATGATGACGGCTCTTCATATGATATATATGTGTATAAGAGCGATGGGACAGATGGAATCTATGTGTATTCTTCCTCGACAGAGTATGGAGCGGGTGAATCAGCGATTTTTGGACGGCGTAGCGGAACATCCGGTATAGACAACGGCGGAACAGGATGGACAGAATATGGAATCGATTGTGCAGTGAAGGGCTATTCATACTGGGGAAATAAATATACTGCGGGTGTAGCGGGGTTCAATTACTGCGACTACGATTCATCTTGTGGAGTTTTCGGTGGAAACAACTGGGGCGATTATTATGGTATCCTCGGATATAGAGATGATTTTGATAATGGAACTAGCACTACGACATATTATGGTGGTTATTTTAGGTGTAATTCGGCTACGCGGCCCGGTTATGCCGTAGATGCTTATTCCACCGGCGATAGTAGTATGTGTGCTGTCCGTGCGCAGAGTGGAAACAGTGGATATTACACGGGCTGGTTCTATCACGACCTCGGTCCGGGGAACTCCGGACTGGGGACAAACGCGGATTTCTATGTCGGTGGAACGAAATCTGCCTATGTCCCCACAAGTAATTATGGAACCCGTGTTCTGTATTGTGAGGAAAGTGCTGAAATATATTTCACCGATTACGGCTCAGCAAGATTGGAAAATGGACATTGCACTGTTCAAATCGACCCGGTATTTCTGCAAACTGTTACAATAGACGATAATAACCCGATGAAAGTATTTATCCAAATGACCGATGAGTGTCCGAATGGAGTTTATGTCAAAAAGGGCAAGGATAAATTCGAGGTCATAGAGCAAAATGGCGGTCATTCCAATGCCACTTTCGATTATCGAATAGTTGCTAAACGCAAAGGATTCGAGACAAGAAGATTGACTCACATTCAGGAACCAACTCCTACTGGCAGATTCATAAAAATTTCAGAGGAGCCTACGCCAGATGCTCCTAACGGAATTATATATCCAGAGCCGAAGAAAATAAATTATGATAAATTGCACCAGATAGATGAGAAAAAAATAAAAGAAAAAATAGAGAACGAA
>CAYRNI010000200.1:0-2711 GCA_964425665.1 uncultured bacterium | reverse complement strand
AGGAGGGCAATATGAGAATAAATATGAAATTGCTGGCGCTATTCATTATTTTGCCGGTGATTGTTTTCGGACAGGCGAAGGTTGGGACAGCCATCGGGCAATTTCTCGAAATACCAGCATCAGCAAGAGGTGAGGGAATGGCGAGTGCAGTCCTCGCTACCGTGGACGATATTTCATCGATTTACTATAATCCCGGTGGATTAGCATGGCAAAATGGAAGACAATTCGTTATATCGCATACTATGCTGTATGCCGGTATCAGCCACGACTTCGGTGCATACACGATGCCTGCCCTCGGAGGAATAGTGGGCGTATCGGCTATTTCTCTATATACTGGCGATATAGATGAGACGACTCCATACCAACCAGAAGGCACGGGGAAAACATATGTCGCCGGCGATTTATCTGCTGGATTGTCATATTCCCGTCTTCTGACAGATAGATTTTCTGTGGGTGTGAATGTCAAATATGTCGGCGAATATCTCGCTGATGTTCATACACAGGGTTGGGCTATGGATATCGGGACGATTTTTAAGACCGCATTCAAAGATATAAGACTCGGTATGGCACTGACGAATTTCGGTCCTGATTTGAAATTCATTCAGCAAAGTGCTCCATTGCCGATGGCGTTCCATTTCGGTGCCGCTGGCGAGATTCTAAATACACCTACAAACAGGATTACGCTCGATATCGAGGGTTCACATCCGAACGATAATCTCGAAAAATTTCAAATAGGTGCAGAATATGCCTATAAGGAGATGTTATTCCTCAGAGGCGGTGCAAAAATACAATATGATACAGACCTGTTCGCTCTCGGCGGTGGATTCAAATTCCCTATCAGCTCGTTTATGATGAGGGCGGATTATTCATTTACATATATGCGATATCTAAAAAGTGTTCATAGATTTTCATTGGGCGTCGAATTTTAATTTCGATAAAAGGAGAGTGATATGAAAAAGAAAATTATTATTGTCTATGGTATTATGTTGATGATATTCGCTCTTTTCTACGGATGTTATAAGGGCGAGCCGAATGAGACCGAGAGACCATTCGTGCACATTTACGATGTTCCACCCGACAGTTCCATTATGGGTGCTGCACCAATTATATGGTGGTGGGGAACAGATGTAGATGGCATCATCGAAAAATACCAGTGGCTTGATGTTGTTGCCGATAAGATAAATGAAGATGATTTGAATTCATATTATCACGGCGAACTCCCTATACCGGATGAAATTATCAGCGTGGACGAAACGGATACTTTCCAGTGGGTAACCACAGATTCGAGTGCGGACACTATCTTTCTTCTGCTGGAGCAGGGCGATACTATGACTAAACATCTGTTCTGTGTTCGCTCCATAGATAATACAGGAGATACATCCGACGCCGAATGCAGAATTTACTATCGAACAAATATTCCTCCCGATTCGATGTATTTCAAGGAAAACGAAGATTACGCGGAGAACGATACATTCTGGATGCTCAACGATACCACTTACGATTGGAAAGGGATAAGGTTCGACTGGACATCGCACGACCCCGATAATTCTGTTATAATGGAGTATTACTGGTGGGTCGAGAACTATGATAACCCATCGGAGATAGTTCGGACATCGGAAGCAGATGATTCTGTTTTCACAATATATAGCGGTGATGACCCAAAAGATGGTTGGACTCGACTTAATTACACCGTATTGAAAGGAGAAATTCCAACGGGTCATTGGCGACTTATAATTAAAGTTCGAGATGATGCTTTCGAGGAGGGTGCTGCTGACACATTCGAATTTTACGCCGTCCACCCCGATTTCGACCCATCGATAGATTCTATTAGACAAATGATGGCAGATACTACATATCCTCACAGAATGCTCGTTATTTTCGCCGCTCCTATCGGATGGGATGACGATATGGGAACATTCTATTGTAATATCTTTGAAAACCTGAAAAATGAGGGCTTAATTTCATCGTTCGATACATCGCATGCCGTGTCATCAGGTGAATATATGAGTTTGACGAAATTCGACCTCGTAAATTACAGCATCATTTATCTATTTAATCTCAGCTTTATGTCGACGCCGACACTTTCTCCAAGTCCCGATATGCTTCAAGAGTTGAACGACTATCTTGTTGCTGGGGGAAGAGTTATTTTCGATGGTAGACAATTTTTCAGCCAGGTGTCCAATGCGGATAGTTTGAGCGACCCATTCGGGCAAATTCCATTTGTGATGTTCGGAATTACAACGACTTCCAATACAGGAAACTGGAATTGGGCAGAGGCACTCGACCAGGTCGACGATATTTATCCCGATTTATATATAGATTCGACAAAACAAGCCACAGGCATACTCAGTGGTGTCCAAACTGTCGGACTCTATCCACATTTCTATGGTATTCCATACGGCGAGCCTATCTACAGAGGTGGCAACTACGAAGATGCCGATACCACAACTATATTGAATATAATCGGTAGACATCTCGCTGTGAGATTTGCAAAGCCCGATACCCGTTCTGCACTATTCTCATTCCCGTTGTATTACGCTGAAAACGACGAAGGACAAGTGGAGCAAACTCTTAGGGAAACATTCCGATTCGTAATAACCACTTTCCCTCTCGAAGAAGAGGGCGATAAGGGATTGTTCGGTGGTCTATAAAAAGGACAGTCGATACTAAGTTTGTAAGGGGGGACTTGTTAAAATAGTCCCCTTTTTGTT
>CAYRNI010000199.1:0-2765 GCA_964425665.1 uncultured bacterium | reverse complement strand
TGGAAATTCAGAACCGAAAGCGAGGAAATTTCCGATGAAAAATAAAATTGCAATAATCGGCACGGGATATGTCGGACTTGTTGCTGGAGCGTGCTTCGCTCGGAAATACGATGTTCTTTGCGTCGATATCGATGAAAAAAAGGTAAATTCCATAAACGATGCGAAATCGCCATTTTATGAACCGAAGCTCGACAGTATGCTCGATTACGCGATACATTCTGGCAGATTGAAAGCCACGACGGACACCGATTACGCAATATCTAAAAGCGATTTGATTTTCATCTGTGTCGGGACACCATCTCTTCACTCGGGAGCAATCGATTTGAGTTTCGTGGAAAACGCCGCATCGGACATTGGAAAATCTCTCGCGAATGCAGATGAATATAAAATAATAATTCAGCGTTCGACTGTTACTCCTACGACCACGCGAAATTTAGTTTCGAGAACAATCGAGGAGAAATCGGGCAAAGTAGCGGGAAAAGATTTCGGCATCGCGTTCGTCCCTGAATTTCTCCGTGAGGGCAACGCTGTCGATGATTTTCTGAAACCCGATAGAGTGATTATCGGCACCGACGATAAAAATGTTGCAAAAATTCTCGGCGAACTGTATCGTGATTTCTATCCTGAACTGTCCGATGACAATATATTGTTTATGTCGAGCGAATCTGCTGAACTCGTGAAGTATGCATCGAATTCATTTCTCGCGACGAAAATATCGTTTGCAAATGAAATCGCATCGCTTGCCGAACTCATACCGGGAGTCGATGTGGTGGATGTAATGCGTGGCGTAGGTTTAGACCATCGGATTTCGCCGAAATATTTCGGTGCGGGACCGGGTTTCGGCGGCTCTTGTTTCCCTAAAGATGT
The DNA here is from genome assembly GCA_964425665.1 of uncultured bacterium. Classification (GTDB taxonomy): domain Bacteria; phylum UBP14; class UBA6098; order B30-G16; family B30-G16; genus JAGGZE01. The sequence continues at coordinate 1,898 of CAYRNI010000199.1, read as the reverse complement.
CAAAGCCCTGATAGATTTTGCTCGAACGAAAAGATTAGAACCCTTTCTTCTCGAATCGGTAATCGAACGGAATGAAATGCAGGCGATACACATCGTCGATTTAGCAGAGGATGCGTTAGGTTCTTTCGACAGTTCTAAAATCGCTATTTTGGGCTTGTCTTTTAAGCCGAACACATCGGATATGCGCGAAGCGCCATCGCTTAGAATTATCTCAAAACTCATAGAGCGTGGAGCGAGACAAATTGTCGGCTGCGACCCGCAAGCAATCGATGATGCAAAAAATATTCTCGGCGACAGAATTCGGTATACTCGAAACCCGAACGAAGCTCTAAAAGACTCCAATATCGCCATAATTCTGACGGAATGGGATGAATTTAGAAAACTAACTCCTTTTGATTTCATCGAGAATATGAAAACTCCGCTCGTCCTCGATGCGAGGAGAATTTACGATAGAGAAAAATTTTCTAAGGCTCTGCGATATATCGCCATAGGCATAGGACCTACCGATTATTAAACACGAGTTCCGCAAGTCTTTCAGTAAAAACATCGAGATTCTCGCCCGTGACAGCGCTGATTAGAAATATTTCTTCATCTGGAAATACTTTTTTCCAATCTTTCGATTTCACATCTTCACCAACCGCATCGATTTTGTTCAGTGCCAAAATTCTCGGTCGGTCGAGAAGCGATTCATCGTAATTCGATAGTTCCTCGATAAGAATTCGATACGCCTTCTCTGGTTCATCGAGAATGTCGAGCAAAATGACTAATACTTTCGTTCTCGATATGTGACGAAGGAAATCCAATCCGAGACCTTTGCCTGTGTGTGCACCCTCGATAATCCCTGGGATATCCGCTATAACCAATCTTCTATGAACGGGCAATTCTGCGATACCGAGATTTGGATTTTTTGTCGTAAATGGATAGTCGGCGATTTTCGGATGTGCTTTCGTCAGGTGCGAAATCAATGTGGATTTACCCGCATTTGGAAGTCCAACAAGTCCTACATCGGCAATTAACCGAAGTTCGAGAATAAGCCATCGCTCTTCCCCCTGTTTTCCCTCCTCCGCATATTGAGGTGCTTGATTGGTCGGTGTGGCAAATTTCGAATTGCCTCTACCACCTCTTCCACCTTTGGCAACGACAAATTCGCCAGAAACGAGGTCGGCTAATTGCTCGCCCGTCTCGGCATCGAAAACAACTGTCCCCGGCGGAACATCGATTATAAGTGGTTCGGCAGATTTACCGTTTTTATTCTTCCCTTCACCTGGTTTACCATTCTTCGCCTTAAAATGCCTTCGATAGTAAAAATCGAGCAAAGTATGAAGTTTTGGGTTCACGCGAAATATGACATCTCCCCCACTTCCGCCATCGCCTCCAGCAGGTCCACCGCGAGGACGATATTTCTCGCGTAAAAATGCAACGCAACCATCTCCACCATCACCAGATTTCACAAATATTTTTACCCTATCAATAAACATAAATAAATTAAATAAATTTTTCTATTGAAATAAAGAAATTTATTTATAATATATTTATTCGGGAAAGGAATAAAATAATTTTTTAAGGAGGGGGAAATGCAAAACAAAATATTTTTATTTCTGCTCATTTTGTCATTTATTTTTCTATCCTTTGCTGATGTTCCGATGACGGTTAATTATCAGGGGAAGTTATTCGATTCTGGGACAGGTGGACCGATAGATGGGACACGGGCGATAGGATACAAACTCTACGAGGACACCGATGATGATGGCTGGGAGGATACCGACCCTGTTGTTTGGTCGAAAACTCCTGCGAATGTATCGATTTCAGATGGGCTTTTCAGCGATGAACTCGATTTCACCGGCAGCATCTCGATTTTCAACACTACCCATAACTTGTATCTGGAGGTGTATGTTGGT
>CAYRNI010000198.1:0-2831 GCA_964425665.1 uncultured bacterium | reverse complement strand
TAAAACTATAAATTTATATGGTGATGATTTCTGCGGTATTGAATTCGAGGATGGGTAAAACTCCTTATGGCAAATGTGGGAGACGAAATTCGATTTTTATAAAAGTGCCATCGAAAGCACGGATGACTATTCGCACAGTGCATTTCGGGGATTGAGCAGGATACTTTCCACAGGAGAAATATGCACTACTCGAAGAAATATTCGCGGGAATGTCGATGTCGTTTCGTTCACGGAGATTCCACCTAATCTGGCGATATTTTTTATGAGATGGCGTAAAGGACTTATAAGGCACTTGACGAGGCTCAGCAAATAAATTCTCGTTTCGGATTTAAATCCATCGGAATTGTAAAGAAATGAGAAAAATCCCTTGCGAATTTTAATTTTTTACATATTTATACAAAAGTCCTTAAAATTGGAGAACGATGAAAGGTATAGCACATTTTTCGATAGGGGTTGCTGCTGCAACATTCATACCAGGGGTTATGGAGCGAGCGCTCAATGGTCACGCTTACGATTTATTGATTGCGGGAGCATTCGGATTGTTGCCCGATACTTTGGATTTCAAGTTCGCTCGCTTTTTCGATAGGGAGGATTATGTAATCGACCCGGATCCGAACAATCTCGACCCGCAAAAGATGGCGGATACAGTTGCCAACGCTATAAATGAGGCATACGAATCGGGGAAAGAGATACGGGTTAGATTTCACACGATGCAACTGGCACCCGACCGGTGGCGGAAATACGAAATCGCTTTCGACACGCAAAACGATGAAGTGATTATCAAAATCGGTCCTATTGTTTCTACGAGTCAGCAACCTTTTGCGGGGACGGAGCCTCCTGAGGAAAAAGCCATCGGAAAAGCGAAGGTAAAATGCGGAATTATTCACACACACGACAAGCCGAGTCGAGTGGACATTCTATCAGGACCGACAATAGGTTTCAAACCGAGAAAGAACGGCAAGGTCGAGGTTATATTCATTCCTTGGCATCGTCAGTGGTCGCACAGTTTTACGCTGGGGCTTTATATGGGATTAGCGACTTTTTTGGTAATGGGTCTTATCAGCGGATGGAGCTCTGGGCTATATTGGGCATCGCTGGTGGCTATTCCGTTCTGGGCTCATGTGGCAGCGGATTGTCTCGGTTTTATGGGCGGAAATTTGTTTTGGCCCTTCACCAAAGAGCGGACTCCAGGATTGAAACTTTTCCATGCGAGCGAAGCACTCGCAAATTTTGCAGGCGTGTGGATATCGGGGCTTATCATTGTATATAATGCGAATCGAATCGCTCCCGAACCTCAATTCACGATGGGTCCTATCGAGTTTTTCTCGATTTGGGCTGGGATACCTGCGCTGGTGGTTATCTTATATCTTGCGATAGATAAAAAACGCAAGAAAATCACGGATGAGCAGGAGCAAACCCGCGAACTTCTGGACGAAATCGCCGATGGCGGCGCACTCGGTGGTGGAAACATAAAATAGAACCCGGTTTATTCGACGATTTCACTTAAAAGTTTTTCGATAATATCGTCCGTCGATATTCCTTCGGCTTCCGCATTGAACGATGTGATAATTCTGTGTCTGAGAACAGGATATGCGACCGCTTTGACATCTTCCAGTGATGGTGTGAGTCTGCCATACAAGATAGCGCGAGTTTTTGCTCCGAGAATGAGATATTGACTCGCTCTCGGTCCTGCTCCCCAGCGGACATATTTTTTCACGGAATCGAGTTCTGTGCGGCTCGGACGAGTTTGATTCGATAATTTCACGGCGAACTCGACTAATCTATCCGAGACGGGAACTCTTCGCACAAGTTTTTGCAAATCGAGAATATCCTCGGCGGTAAGAACAGGTTCGATTCTCTGCTCGAATGCACCAGTAGTTTGTTTGACCACCTCGACCTCTTCGTCCTCGCTGGGATAATCTATATTGACATTGAACATAAACCTGTCCAGTTGAGCCTCTGGCAGCGGATATGTGCCTTCCTGCTCGATTGGGTTCTGTGTCGCCAGCACGAAAAATGGGTCGGGCAATTTGTATGTTTTATCGCCGGCGGTTACCTCGTGTTCCTGCATCGATTGAAGAAGTGCCGCTTGAGTTTTCGGCGGAGTTCGGTTGATTTCATCCGCTAAAATTATGTTCCCGAAAATCGGACCTTTGATGAATTTGAAATATCTATCACCGGTGGTGCGGTCTTGCTCTAACACCTCGGTTCCTGTTATATCCGATGGCATCAGGTCGGGTGTGAACTGGATTCGTGAGAATTTCAAGTCGAGTGCCTCGGCGAGTGTGGAAATTATCAATGTTTTCGCTAATCCCGGAACACCGATGAGAAGCACATGCCCACCTGAAAGGAGAGCGATTAAAATTTGTTCGATTACCTGTTCCTGCCCGACAATTCGTCTGCCAATTTGACTCTTTATCGTTTCGACCGCTTTACCGAGAAGTTCTGCTGCTTGCTCATCGTTATCGTATGTTAGTTTAGACATTTCTCCTCCCAATTGAATGGATTAAGTTTTGGAAAAATACAATATAATCGGGAGAGTGTCAAACTTTTATTGTTTCGATTGAAATTTAATTTTTAGCGATTGGATTTTTAATGAGCATTCGCTTACTTTTCTGGAAAAGATTTTTCCTATGTTTATTTTCACTATATCTGTCCGAGGGAAATTCTCTGCGACGATATGGCAAGGAACTCGCTACGATTCCAATATATGCTCGATTTTTAGACTACGGTTTGCATCGATTTCTAAATGGCTATAAAGACTTTTGTAAAAATTTTATTTCAGCACCACTAATTTTTTTACGATTTTTTTGTTATTCAAATTTGCGACG
>CAYRNI010000197.1:0-2863 GCA_964425665.1 uncultured bacterium | reverse complement strand
ATTATGTATTTCATTTATTGCCTTTCTTATAGTTATTGGTGTCTGAAATGCCATAAACACCTCCTCAAATTATGTTTAAGTGTCATTGCAGATAACTCCAACATTCACGAACAAAGTTTCGCTTATCTTCCTTTGGTATGAAGTATTACACTTCCACCTCCCAAAATTACGAATGCCCACTATATGTCCCGCCGTGGCGGGATGAAAATTTCCGTAACTGGTTAAAATTAAAATAAGTTTCGTCCGATGTTTTGTCAATTTCAAATATTTCGGGTTTTTTAATTTATCGATTTTATAGAGTCGTTCGGCTCTTTTTAAATGGTAAAAATTTATTTTGATTGAGCTGATGCAACAAGAAATGTCCCGACTTGTCGGGGCAGGGAAATTGCGCAAAGAAAACAGGCGAACGCCTGCGAAGAGAACACCTTAAAGGTGTTTACTTTCGAATGTTGTTGGAAAAATTTTTCTGCTCGTAAGTTATTCTTATTTCGACTCGTCTGTTTGCGATGCGGTTTTTCTCGGATGTGTTCGGCAGAAGCGGGTCGTTTTCGCCGTGCGGAGTAATTACAAAATGTATCGGTTTAGAGCAATTCTGCCTGATATAATTCGCTGCGGATTTCGCTCTCCGCTTAGATAAATCGTAATTAAAATTTTTCGAGCCGAGATTGCAGGTGTAGCCATCGACGGCGAGTTCGATTGTTCCCGAAACATCGGTCTTTTCGAGCAAATCGACGACCGAATCCAGCATAACGCGTGTTTCGGGAAGAATATTCGCATTGCCGGGTTTAATGTATGGAATTCTAATTCCCCCAACAAGTTCGGCGGGGATTATAGGTTCGGTTCGAGTTTTTGCGATAGGTTCTGGTGGAGGCGGAACTCCCGGTGCGATATATTCGGCAACTCGCTTCTGCGCTCCCCAGCGAATAACTACTGTGTGTTTTGCTCCATTAGTATCTTTCACTGCTGGAACATATTTTACAATCCATCCGTTAGAAAGTATCTCGGCGAGCGAATATCCCTTATTGTCAGCGAAGAAACCATCTGTCGCCGATGAAATCTGTTTCAGCAAATCATTTTCCAGTCCCTCGATTTGCATAACAATTAGTGGAATATTAAACGACTTCGCGACTCGTGATTTTTCGAGCAATTTCTGCGAATACGCCACGCTGCCATCGGTGATAAGTATTATCGCTCCTGTTTTCTCGCCGATTATATCGAGTGCCTTAGCGATTCCATCGTCTAACGATGTTCCTCTCGGCGATGGATATTGCAGTTTGCCGATGTCGATTTTCGCCAAATCCGACGATTTTGTAGGCGGAACAGCCACAATAGATTCTCTGCCGACACGAACAAGTGCGATTTCGACATTCTGAATTTTCATTGCGACATCAGAAATCATTCTATCCGCTCGCCTGATAGATGGTATCATACTTCCGCTGCAATCCTCGACAAAGACAATCGTTTCGAGGGAATCGGAGATAACCTTATGAGCGGTAAATTCTATATTATTCACCTTATCACCGACGATTTCTGAAAGTTCGGCTTTTCTGCGATTGAAATTGTTCGCGCAGAAAAATAAAGTGATTTCATCGGGAAAATTTTGATAATCGACCGAAACCGAATGCTCTCGCACCTCGACGGGTAGAAATATCGCCCGCGCGGCTTCCCGATTATTTGTGCAACCAGACAGCATAAGAATTGCGGCGATTGCAATCACCATCGAGGAATTTTTTACAATGGATTTTTTCATCTCTCAAAAATTTCTTCCAACACTTATTTCAAAAATCGCTCTGTCGTAATCACGCAGTTTCGGAATTTCGGGATTATATTCGCTCTTTGCCCTGCGGATTCTATAACTTCCCAGAATTTTTAGCCAGTAATTCTGTGCGAAATAATATTTAGCCGATGGCTCGAATCTAACGATTATTTCGCTTCTGCCGAGATGCAACGGGTCGACGAAATAATTCTTCTGCGAGGTATAAACTCGATGAGCGAACTGCACGAGCATCGAAATTTTCGCATTTTTTTTCAAAATACTGATATCGCGCCCGATGTCGATATATGCGAGGTCTTGCTCGTAGGAGATATCGCTCTCATCGGAATTTTGTTTAGTTTCGTCTGCTTGGTCGTATCCGCGGGCATCGCTCGATGAGAAACGGTAGCCCAGTTCGATATCGTTTGTTCCGCCGTGCGAAATCGAAAATTCGAACTCGTTCCTATCCGAATCGTATTCGGGGAAAAAATCGTTATATCTCGACGATGTGAACTTATATGATAAATTCGCGTAGTAATATGGAATAATTCTTTTCGACAATTCGGCGGAAAACCATCCCGATTCGTATGACGACCACTGCGTCGTTTCCGTTTCGTCGTCGTTATAGGCACGAGTGTGATATTCGGGAGTTCCGCCAGCGGAGATTTTGAGATTTGTCCCGTCCCTTTTGACCTTGAAATATGCCGAACCTGCGATATAGTTCTTCGCAGAATTTTTATAATAAACCGCACCCCAAACGGATGCTCCGAAGTAAAATTTAAATTTTTTCACTAAAATATTATATCTTGCCGAGCCGCCGATTCTAAAAATTCCATCGTCGGAGGTTTTTAGCAAAAAATCTTTACGACTGTCTGCAAATCGGGTTAAATCGTAGTCCGAGAGCGAGCATATATTCGAATCGTAGCGAGTTCCCGACCATATTGTCGCGGAAAATTTCGCCCAGACAGGTATAGTGAAAATAAGTAATAATGTGGCAATTCGCTTATTCATTTGTTGAATTTTATGAAAAATTGAGTGTTTATGCAAGGGGAAATTATTGAAATTCACAAAATTATTCATATAATATTATAAAGGGAATTTAAATAAATC
>CAYRNI010000196.1:0-2908 GCA_964425665.1 uncultured bacterium | reverse complement strand
AGTTTTATTTGTTGTTGCCGAGAGATTTTTATATTGTTATTTTATTAATCGGGTGTTGCAGGGAAATGCCTCGATTATTAATCGAGGGCGGAACGCAACGCAGTAAAAATAGACGAAGTCTGAGGAAAACACCTCAAAGGTGGAGGAGCTATAATATGGCGAAAAAAATACTAATCGTCGATGATTCTCGTATGATGCGTATTATGCTGAGAAATATTCTCGAGGGTGCGGGATACGAGATAGTCGGCGAGGCTGAGAGTGGCACCGAAGCACTGGTTAAATATTCGTTGCTCAAACCCGACCTGATGCTATTGGACATTATCCTCCCCGAAATAGAGGGAAATGTCGTTTTGGGTCGTGTGTTGAAACAGAATCCCGATGCAAAAGTTTTAATCATCAGTGCTGTGGGACAAAGGCTTTTGGTGGATAAAGCACTCAAATCTGGTGCGGCTGGATATATCGTCAAACCGTTCAATTCGGAAGATGTTATTGCGGAAGTTCGACGGATTCTTGGAGAGTGACGATGCCTATGGACAATTCGAAATATATCAAGTTTTTCTTCACCGAAGCCGAAGAACTAATTACGAACCTGAATCGACAACTTGTCCTGCTGGAAAAAAATTATTCCGATGCTGCCGTTATAAACGAGATATTCCGAATAACACACACAATCAAGGGCAATGCCGCCGCGGTCGGATTTGCAAATATCAGCACATTCGCTCATCTGCTCGAAGATATTTTCGATAAAGTCCGAAATGGCAAATTACAATTCACAAAAGATATTGCAGATACGGTGTTTCGAGCAATCGACGAATTGACCGATTTGATAGAACGCACTCGCAAAGATGGTGTCGAACCTGAAAAACTTCCCGAAATCGCTCACAAACTACATACTATTGCAGGTGTCAAAGAGGCAAAGGAGATAAAAGCCGAAGCGGGAGTGCCAAAAGTCGAGAAAGTCGAGCCGAAAAAGGCAAGAATTTCTGAGAAGGATATAAGACTTTCCGAGAATGTTCGTATCCCGACAAAAAATCTCGATTCGATGCTGAACCTAATCGGCGAGATAATTATCGATATCAGCAAACTGGAAGATTTAAATAGAACGCTTCACAACCGCCGTCTGAAAGATATAAATTCTCACTTGCGAAGAATCGTTTCGGACCTTCAATACGAGATGATGAATGTTCGTCTGCTCGATTTGGCATCTATATTCAACCAATTTCCGAGATTGGTTCGTGATGCCGCCGCGAGAGAGAACAAAGATGTAGAACTCGTTATCGAGGGGGAAGATATCGAACTGGACAGCAAGGTAATCGAGAAGTTAAAAAATCCGATGATACACATAGTTCGTAATGCTGTTTCGCACGGGATAGAATTGCCGGATGTCCGCAAGCGGATGGGAAAGCCCGAAAAAGGTCTCGTTAAAATCGAGGCATCGAGGCAGAAGGAGCGGGTTCAGATAAAGATTTCGGACGATGGTGCAGGAATCGACCCGATTGTAGTCGCAGGCAAAGCCGTGGAGTTAGGGATAATAACAGAGGAGCAGGCGAACGAGTTCTCCGACGATGAAATTTTCGAACTCATTTTCGAGCCGGGATTTACTACGAGCAAGAAGACCAGCGAGGTGTCGGGAAGAGGTGTCGGTATGGATGTTGTCCGAAGTGAACTCTCATCAATCGGCGGAATCGTATCGATAGAATCGGCTCGAAATAAGGGAACTACTTTCACAATCGATGTCCCGCTTTCTATCGCCGTTATCAAAGCTCTTTTGTGCGATGTCTCGAAAAAGACCATTATAATACCATCGAGTGTCATTGAGGAACTTTTGGAAGTAGAACCGAATAAAATTCAGAAAATCAGCGGGCAATCACATATTTTACTCGATGAAAATCTGATACCGATTTACGATTTAGGAAAAATCTTATACGGCGAACCTATAAAATCATTGGATAGTAAGATTAATCTCGTCGTAGTTCGCTCGGGGAATAGAGATGTGGCGTTGTGGGTCGATAAATTCATTCGCGAGGATGAAATAGTTGTCAAATCTTTCTGGATGCCTGCGGAAGTTCGAAGCATAACGGGTGCCACGATACTCGGCAATGGCAAGGTTGCCCTTATACTCGACCCATATGAAACAATCAAACTAACTTCATTTAAAGAGGGTGGTGAATGATGGACACAAAAAATTTGTCGCCGAAGGAAATCGAATCGCTGAACAGAATTACCACGGTGGGGGCTCAAAAAGCAGCATTGGTGCTTACTAAAATGACAGGGATAAATATCGATGTTAGTTTTCCCGAGATGTCTGTTATGGATGTTGAAAATTTTTTCCAATCGGAGGAAACAGAAAACAGAATCGTCGGTTTCGTTTTCTGCCGATTTAGCGGTGAAGTGGATGGTTTCGCGGGGCTTTTACTTTCTGAAGAAAGTGTGCTTAAAGTGTTAAAGTCATTTTACGGCAAGGAAGTTCCATCGATAGACCAGATGGATGATATAGATTACTCAGGTGTTAAGGAAGTCGGGAATATCATAATCGCATCCTTTTTGAACGCTCTGTCCAATACTTATGGAATTACCGCTATGCCGACAGTCCCCGATGTCGCGATAGACTATTCGACATCTATCTTTCAGGAATTTTCGCTTATGCTTCTTAATGAAAACAAAGATAATCTCGTTTCGTTCAAAACTCAACTAATAACACAAAGAGGGGAGAAGGCTATTTTTGGCACTCTTCTAATTTTATTCGACCCCGACCAGACAATCCCCGGTATTTTGAGATAAATATGTCCATAAAAATACCAAAAAGTGAGCGAAGAACCCCAGAGCAACTTCGTAGGCATTATGAGATAGAAAAGAAACTCGCTAATAAGTTACGCAACTCCAGTAAAAGCGAAAGGCGATACTTATA
>CAYRNI010000195.1:0-2945 GCA_964425665.1 uncultured bacterium | reverse complement strand
ATTATTTTTTTGAAAATAGTTTCGAGAGCGCCATTTTATAATCTCTACCGATGACCAATGTAGCATCGAAAATATCGTTATTTCTCTGCAAAATAATTCTATCCTTTGGAATTGCGAGCATTTCGGCGAGAGAATCGACTCGCTCATTGTTCCCTTTTCTATCCAAAAGAAGTGTGTATGGATAAATATTTTTCGATTTCTTAATCTCGCTGCGGATATCGATACCTCGTGAACGGAGTGAATCCGATATCATAGAAACGATACCATTTTCACCGGAACCATTGAATAGTTGCAAGATAATCGCATTGTCAGGGATATCAATCGTATTTTGCGACCGTATATCGCTTTTGCCTCCTATAAGAGCGCTTATTCCACCGATTAGCAAAACAATAACGAACAATATAACGACAATCCAGTCGAAGATGAACCAACCCTTGCCATTATCTTTTCTCAGAGGTATAGTGGATGCTTTCCTGTGAGTTCTTCGCCGTTTTACCATATGTATAATATAACAGAAAAAATGTGGAACTCAACTATAATTTTTATTTAAAATGTTTTTAACCCTCGAATTCAGCGGCCGATTCGATAATTTTAGCCACAAGTTTCACACCCGCCTCGACATCGGATTTACGAACTATACCTTGCGGGCTATGAATATACCTAACAGGTATAGAAATTGCCGTTGCTCTGACACCTGTTTTCACCACTTGCACTCTCGCCGCATTTGTTCCGCCGACCTTTTTCACCATAATCTGATGAGGTATTTGAAATTTATCCGCGAGCTCTGCGAGGAAAAACGACCATTTTCTATCCGCGATAAATGCGCCATCGGACAGCCGAATTTCCGGTCCATAACCTTGACGAGCAAATTGTTTGTGTTCGGGAGCACCAGGGATATCGTTTGCAACAGTGCCTTCGAGTGAAATGGCGATATCTGGTTCCACACCGAATGCAGCAGGGGCGGCTCCTCGTAATCCACTTTCCTCCTGAACAGTGCCGACAAGATATAGGTCACAGCCGATATTTCTCGCCATCTTTGCACCTTCGAGCATAATAAAAATTCCTACTCTATCATCGAATGCCTTTCCTATCAATGTTTCATCTGTCTCTATGCAATCTCTGTCGAATGTGACCAAATCGCCGACTTTGATAAGGTCGAAAACCTTTTCAGCAGAAAATCCTGTGTCGACAAAACAATCCTCGATTGGCGTCACCGTATCCCGTGCAGATTTATCACTTCTCGTAAGATGCGGAGGCACCGCCCCGACTATACCGACCACAGGCTCTTTCCCCCAGATAATCAACCGTTGAGCATAGAACACACGAGGGTCTATACCGCCGAGTGGAACAACTCGAATAAATCCATTATTATCGATATGACTCACCATAAAACCGACTTCGTCCATATGACCATCGAGCATAAGCCGAGGACCATCGCCGGGAATATGAGCAATTATATTGCCCATCGTATCCACCTCGATTTCGTCTGTCAGAGCAGAAAGTTCCCTGCGGACGATGTCTCTGATTTTATCCTCTGCACCAGGAAGCCCAGGGGTGTTGGATAATTCCCTCAAAAGTTGCCAGTTCATAACATCTCCTTTGAATAATTTTCCTATAACCTAAAAAAATAAAATTTATCCAAATGGAAACATTTTTATTATTTTTTCAAAAATTATTATTTATATTATAAGGATACATTAAAAAAAATCTTGCCAAATTTATGTTTTACCGCATATTGAGAAAATAAACAGGAGGAAATAATGTCGGATAACTTAATTTCGAAGGTCGAGCGTGAATTTATCCGAGACGATATACCTGATTTCAAACCCGGTGATACTGTTAAAGTTCACATTAAAATTGTCGAGGGTGGAAAAACGAGGATTCAGGCGTTTCAGGGCATCGTAATCAGTCGTCACGGCAGTAAAGTCAACGGGATGTTCACAGTGCGGAAAATCGGTGCGGGGGGAATCGGAGTGGAGAGAACATTTCCTGTAAATGCCCCCGTTATCGATAAAATAGATATCGTTCGACGAGGTAAAGTCCGTCGGGCAAAACTTTATTATCTTCGCTCTAAAATTGGAAAAGCTGCTAAGGTCCGCGAACTCCGAACGGAAAAGAAAAAAACGAAATAATAATTATTAATTAAGTATTTGGGAGATAGTGGTTTTTCTTGATGCGAATAATTGATAAAAAATTTCAATAGAAATGAAAATTTCCCTCGACATTTTTTTTACATTATATAAATTTATTGCTGAAATGAGAATAAACTCCTGGCAGTTTCTCTGGGAACTGTCAGCATTATTAAACTCCCCGTCATTGCCCCTTGGTGTAAAAGCACAAGGGATGTCAATGGCGGGTTTTGATTTTGAGAGATTAAAATATCGTTGATTATGCCGCAAAATCAAAATGTGATGGTTTTTATCTATGTTAGTCGCAGGTGTAGATGAAGCGGGAAGAGGTCCGCTTGCGGGACCTGTCGTGGCAGCAGCGGTGATAATTCCACAAGGTCATTTCCCCGATTCCAAAAAGATTTCGCCGAAAAAACGAGAGGAACTATACGGAAAAATACTTTCCGATGCCACTGCTGTTTCCGTCTGTGCTATTTCGCCGTTTCTAATTGACTCGCTGGATATTCGGAAGGCATCACTTCTCGCTATGAGACAGGCGATACTCTCGCTCCCCATAACACCCGATTTTGTGATTATCGACGGCAGAGATGAAATACCGGCGTTGGAAATTCCGCAAAAATCCATAATCGGCGGCGATGGCACCGAATTTGTTATCGGAGCGGCATCGATTGTCGCTAAGGTCTCGCGGGATTTGCTGATGAAATCGTATAGTTCTGTATACAAAAATTTTCATTTTGCGAAAAATAAGGGTTATCCCACAAAGGAACATTATTCAGATATCGAAAAATTCGGAATAACAATCATCCACAGGAAATC
>CAYRNI010000194.1:0-2972 GCA_964425665.1 uncultured bacterium | reverse complement strand
TGCAACCCACGACTTTAGTCGTGGAACAAGAGATGGCAATGAGCAAAAAAATAAAAAAATGAGCGTTCCATTCCCAGACATAATAGACTTATTTCAGGAATGAATGGCTCGCTCCAAGGAATAGAAGTTCAACTTAAAAGGAGATGAAAATTCTTAAAAGGAATGGATTTATAAGATTATGAAAAAGATAGTATTTATAATATTTTTAGCATCGCTTCTTTTTGCCGAAAGATTTCATTGCTATCGTGCGGATTCTCATAAATTATTTGAGCCTGTGTCATCATTTGGTGAACGCCAGAAGGTCATTCAAAATTTGATTCGGTCGAGAAAAAAACAGGAATCGTCGCTTCTAAAATGTCTCGATTCGCTGAAAAATACCGGTGGAATCGAACGATTTACCGCTTTGTGGATTGTGGATGGTGCTGTCTTCGATGGCGATTATGAATCTTTTTGTTTTCTGAAAAATCGTTTCCCGCAATATACATTTCGTCCAGATGCATTCGATACGGCGATTATATCTTCTCGTCGCGATTATCATTTTTCTATGAGAAGTTATGGCAAAAGTCTCGATGATACACTGGTGTGGAATGTGGCAATTTTGGATATTGCGGAGGTCAGACGAAAATTCGGTGTATACGGTGATGGCATTCTCGTGGGGATATTCGATACGGGTATCAGCCGATGGGTGCCCGATTTGGTCGGTAATATTTACGATAATCCTGGTGAGGGCGAGGTTTTCGATAGTATCGATACGGATGACAACGATTATATCGACGATATTTGGGGATATAATTTCAGAGATTCTACATCGCACCCTTACGATGACGATGGACACGGCACGCATGTTTCTGGAACGGTTGCAGGGAAATTGGGCACAGGTATCGCTCCCGATGCGAAATTACTCGGTCTGAAAGTTCTCAATAGTTCTGGTTCTGGGAATGAGAGCGATGTTTGGCTCGCGGTTCAGTATGCACTGATGATGAATGTTCGGGTAGGGAATTTCTCTATCGGCTGGAGATACTCCCGAGAACCAGATAGACCGATGTGGCGTTCCGTTATGCAGAATGCCACAGATTTGGGATTGGTCGTAGTGGCTGGCTCTGGCAACGAGGGTTCATCCGACCCGCCGAACAATCTTCGCACACCCGGCGATGTCCCCGAAATTATAACAGTCGGAGCGATAGATTCTACTCTTGCTCTCGCATCGTTTTCCAGCACGGGTCCTGTCCAGTGGGACGATTATCCTTATCCACCAGGACTTATAAAGCCGGATATTGTCGCGCCGGGAGTTGCCGTGCATTCCTGTGTAATTCCCGGCGGCTACGAAGATTGGGATGGAACATCTATGGCGACACCGCATATCACGGGGATTTGTGCATTGCTGCTTCAGGAAAATCCGGAATTGACGCCAGCACAAATTAAGGCAATTCTCGAATCCACCGCTGTCGACCTCGGCGATGTCGGTAAGGATAATTTCTTTGGTAGCGGTCTCGTAGATATCGAATCGGCTCTCTTGCAGACCGCCGATTTCTGCACATTGAAATATAACGCCTCTGTCTCGGGAACTCTTTTCGCTATGCCGAACAATCTGAAATTTTACGGCGATGGCGACACGATTTTTATACCTAATACTGTTGAGTATCTTATGTTTGTCTCAGAGGGATACGAGCCAGAAACACTTTATTCATTCGATTGCGATACAGAGATTTATTTTTCGCCTTTGCTATATCCCGAAAGGAACTGTCGTATCGGTATTATGGATTTCGAAAGCGGAGAGCCGATTTCTGCCTATATCGCTACGGCGAGCGATACATTCGATATCGATGGATTTGACGAAATCACAATTTCGGATTGTGATGTTCCATTTGTGGCGACGGCACCAGGATTTACCGAACATACCGATACGATATATTCCGATGAAAATTGTAAATTTATCTTTCTTCATAGATGTATCACATTCGAGGATTCTGCGGTATTTTCTGGCGATGGCGACTGGCAGTGGGGAATTCCTACGACGGGTCCTATGTTTTCTCGAAGCGGGCAAAAACTTTGGGCGACCGCTCTCGCAGATACTTATTCTTCCAGTTCAAATTCCTGGCTATATTCTGATTGGTTCGATGTCGGAACGAGCGGAGCGGTATATATATGGCACTGGTTCGATTGCGAGGCAAGCGATTGGGGTTTCTGGGATGGCGGAAATGTTGTCGCAGATTTCGGCGATTCATCGAAAATCTTGTTCCCGTTTGGCGATTACGATTGCTGGCTCGACGATTACAATCCTACTATGAGCTGGCAGCCGGCTTTTTCGGGAACGCTCACGGGGAATTACTGGCATCAAACTGTTTTCCCTGTTCAGGCGAGCGAACCTTGCTCGGTGCGAATCGGTTTCCATTTCTCATCGGATGACAACACCACGAGACCCGGCTGGTATATCGATGATGTATGTCTCGCATCCGATACTGTCGAACCGCCATTCGTGAATTTCATCTCCGCGGACGATGGAACTGTTCGAGTCGCTGCATACGGTGTGAATCGCGATATCGACGATGGCGAAATTATCTACTGCGACAGTTCATCGATTATTCCGATGGAACGAATTGCCTGCGATACATTTTTTGCCCTGCTTGTCGGTTCGCCATACGATACTATTCGGTTTCAGTTGAGATTTGTGGATTCGGACGGTTCTACAAGAATTTATCCGGAGGATAGTTGCATCGTTGCAATAATACCGGATTCGAAAATTTACGAACAATCAGAAAATGCAAAAAATGTTTCGCTCTCGATTTCTCGAAATCTCGATGGATTTAATCTTGATGTTTCTGGGAATCGGATTTATATTTACGATGTTTTGGGGCGGTGTGTATTCGGGAGAGTTTTCGATGGTGAAGCGAATTTATTCTGGCAGCCACACAGCAGTGGAGTTTATTTCATCAGGGTTTCGGGAATAGGCGATGAAAACATCGCGAAAAAAA
>CAYRNI010000193.1:0-2976 GCA_964425665.1 uncultured bacterium | reverse complement strand
GCAGAACTCATTTTGAATTTACAACATCTACTATATAATGCAACATCTTTCAGTTTTTTTAAACTCAATCCTTACACAAACACTATCCATACTAAGTTTAATCGTTTCGATTCGGCGAGGACAATTTTGTATCAAAGGATTTTACAGAAAATTTTCCTTGTTAATTAAAAATATTATCCTATTATAATCAAATTATATTTAATTTGAAAAATATGAGAAGATATATACAAATAATGGCGATTCTTGTTTGTGTCTTTGAATTTACTGTTGTGTTCGCTGATAAAAATCACGATATAGAACTCGCGCAAAGATTTTTAGCCATCGAAAAATACGATAAAGCTGTCGATGTTCTCGAAAAATTATTCAGCAGGTATCCCGACGACAGCGATGTTCAATATATGCTTAGGCAGGCATATATCGGGGCAAAGAAATATGATAAATTGAGTTCACTTTTACAAAGCTTACTTCTGAAAAATCCTGATAATGCGGCTCTTTGGATAGAGCTCGGTGGTGTATATCTTTCTCAGAACAAACCCGACGATGCGTGGAAATCCTTCGAGCGGGCAATTTCACTTAAACCGAAAGACATAGTTATCATTGAAAACATTCATAACCTTCTTCAACAGTGGAGTTTTATAGACGACGATATAAAATTTCTGAAAAAATCTCGCAAGCGTCTCGGCAATGAAAACCTTTTTGCACTCGAGCTGGCAAGATTGTATGAAATTCAGGGGAAATTCGACAAAGTCATCGAGGAATATTCCCGATACCTCAAAGAGCATCCCGACAGGTTCAGCGAGGTCGAACATAGGATTTCGGTTTCGCAGCGAACTCCCGATGAATTAAGGCAATTGCGAAAGTCATTGAATTCACTTTTCGATGCGCAGGTTCCCGAATGGCAACCGTGGCGTCTAATTTCGATTGTGGAGCAGAAACTCGGCAATTACGACAAGGCATTCGACGATATGGTCAAGGCTGAGAACTCCCGCGACGAAAGACATCGTGGTATGCTGATGGCATCTTTCGTAAGGGAAATGCTAACCGCAAAGGAATTCTCCATTGCGGAAAAAGGTGCAAGATATATTATTGCTAATACAGGCGTGAATTATTCACGCACGGGCAGACTTTATCTCGCTCGTGCATTGAGGGGATTAGGCAAATACAACAATGCACTGGCAGAATTGGATACCTTGATGATGTCAAAAATACCGCCGATTTCACAGGATGCCGCGATTTTTATGTCTCAAATACTGCTCGAAAATCTCCACAATCCCGACAGCGCACAAAAAGTAATCGATAATTACTCTGAAACTGCGAATGGTAAAAACATTCTCGGCGAAGACGGATTGGTAATTCAGGGATTGATTTACATATATAAGAGACAATTCAGCAAGGCAAAATATTTTCTTTCCGATGCGTTCAAGAATAATAACAACAGTCAAAGGCTCGCCTATCTGCTGGGAATGACATATTTCTTTTCCGGCTCATACGATACGGCATCCACTGCGTTGCATAATATCGTGGCGAAATTCCCCAAGTCGCCATTGGGCAACGAGTCTGTCGAACTATTACTCATTATGCAAACTGCGAAGGATGAATTGAATAAATTGAATAAACCGCTTTATCTTATGTTCATTCACGATACCTTATCTGCGGAGAAGGAATGGGAGAATATCTCTGGCAAATCCAACTCGGCGATAAGCGACTACATATTGTGGAAATTAGGAATCTGCCAACTCGCACTCGGCAACGATACGGGATTTGTAACTATGGAAAAACTTTATACTCGATTTCCCAAAAGTTTCTATGCTCCGCTTGCTTTGGAAAAACTCGCAGATAGAGATATGCAGGTTGGAAATATTCCCTCCGCTGTGGAACTTTATACCAAAATAATCAATGATTATCCTGATGCTGTCAATATCGAAGGCGTCAGGGATAAACTTAAGAAATTGGGTAATCTTTAATCTATGAAAGTGATATTATGCGATATAATGAGGTTTATCTCGACAATTTGAGTTCGTCGCCTACGCCCGATGAAGTTATCGAAAAGATGGGCGAATATTTCACAAAACACTACGGAAATCCCGTCTGTTATCATCAGTTTGGCCGCTGGAGTAAATCCGCTTATGAATATTTTCAAGAAAAAGTCGCCGAAATTTTAGACGCAGGGGATATAGACCTCTCATTTACAATCGGTTTTAAGATACCAAAAATCTGTGATGGTAAAATATTAATATCACCTTTCGAGCCACCCGAAATTTTCATTTCCTTTGAAAAATTGGGCAAGAAAATCGAAAATATTCATATAGCCGACTGGGAATACGACCTATCTTGGCTCGAAGATAAATTGAAAAACGATAAGATTTCATTGGTAGTTTTATCCTCTGCGGATAGGGTCACAGGCACAGTTCAGCCAATCGAACAATGCGTAGAAATCTGCCACAAATACGGGACCTCTGTTCTCGTGAATTTTTCGACATTCATAGGACGACGGAAATTTTCTATCTCGAACATCGGAACAAATTTCGGCTATATTCAGGGCAGAGTTTTTGGAGCGCCGTGCGATTTGATTCTCGGTGAAAAGATAGATAAATCGTTCCCACATCAGCTCGCAGGTGGTTTCGTAAAGTCTCTCGAACTGCTATACGAAAATCTCGATTCGCACATCTCGAAACTCGATGAATTATCCCAATATTTTTGGGAAATGATACAACTACACCTCCCCCATTTGAAACTGCTTGGTGGCGATGAGAAAATCGCTGGGAACTTCGCGATTGCATTTGAAGATGTTCAAAGGCAAGCACTTATGTTAGCACTCGATATGCAGGGAGTTATGGTTTGGGCGGGAGATAATTTATATGAACCAATCGAAAGCCTTCTAAAATCGGGAGTTCCAAAAGAAATCGAGGAATCGGCAGTAAGATTTTCTCTCTGGAGACAAACAACACAGGAAGACCTCGACTATGTGCTTCGTGT
>CAYRNI010000192.1:1359-2976 GCA_964425665.1 uncultured bacterium | reverse complement strand
CTATTGTATTAATTTTAAATCCCTTGAACAAAATAGAATTTTAATTTTTGTCAATCATTATTAATATTTTCACAATGTTTTATTATTTGTTTTGTCTAATAGCAAAAAATTTGGTTGTGTTTCGTCGATTTTACGGGGAGAATTTTTATCTGGACAATAACCCGACTGGCTTCGTCGCCGTTTAGAGAAACGCGATGTTAAGGAACATCTCGAAGATGCTAATCGCCTACAATCAATAGCGAGTTTTCGATACCCTCCTCGAAATCTTTCAGCGGATTGTTTGGGTCCTCTACCCAACTGGCTCCCTGGTCGATTACATATTTGTATTGATATCTTCCCGGTGGAAGTGGCACGACGATTTCCCATATACCATCTTTATCGTCGTCGTGCATAATGCCGATGGATGGGTCGAACCTTTTGTATTCTTTCGTTCCGCACCAGCCGTTGAAATTCCCCGCAAGATTGACATAGTGAGCAGCTTTATTTTCATATTGGAAAAGAATGTAGTGAATATTTTTCCCCGTAGAATTTGTTTCCGCAGTGCTGTCGATAACACCGGAGTATTTGGATATATCTATCTCGTGGGGTGGTCGAAGTCGATTCTTTATGAGATTCCCCACACAACCCGTCATTATGAAAATCAGCGATATGACAAGAATAATCTTGACCGAAAATTTATGTTTCATCGTTCA
The DNA here is from genome assembly GCA_964425665.1 of uncultured bacterium. Lineage (GTDB taxonomy): Bacteria > UBP14 > UBA6098 > B30-G16 > B30-G16 > JAGGZE01. Next base: position 2,284 of record CAYRNI010000192.1, on the reverse strand, counting down.
CCTCAAAATCTTATGCTCGCAAATAGGTTTATACCCTGAAAAAGCGACATTCTTTTAAGCGCATCGATATACGATATTTCGTTATCGGACATAGTATCGTAAATCCACTCGCTTCTACCCGTATATTGTCCACGCAGGTTGTATGGACGCACTCCTGTGGAAATCTCGAACGAAATGTCCTTTTTCGGCTCGTATAGAAATGCGAGATACGGTGCGACAATCGATTCATCGACAATAGCGGAAGAATCGACTATATCCGCACCTGCTACATAATCCTGCTTAATTTTTTTGTATAGTATATCTCCTTCAAATGCGAATTTTTTTGTCAGATAGAATTTTGTATTGAAAATTAAATCGACTCCATCGAATTTCAGTCGATTGCTGTTGTATTTCCCCGAGGTAATTAATGCCTTCGATTTGAGCATCCATCGTCCATCGAGCAAATTTAATCTGAAATCGGGTATAACACCGATGTATTTATAATCGCCCTCATTTTTCTCATCGAATAGTTCCACATTTGCCGAAAAGATTTTGCTGTCGAACCCTGCGGAATAGGACATTTTGATTCTATCGAATCCTTCCATCGTCTCGAACGACAATGTAGGTCGTCCAGTAGAACCATCGTTGTGCTCGGGGATTATATATGTTTGGTCGCTATCCATCGGGTCGTAATGCTCGATTTCGGTGGAAGTTTGCACATAGAGATTTTTTAGCAGCCCGATTTTCAAACCGCCGCCGGTGATATATCCTTTCTCAGTGCCGAGAGTTATATTTAATGTGGAATCTCCTGTGTTATCGTGGTTCTCGCGATTGCCTGCATCGATACTCGAACGGTAACGCCAGTTTATATATTCGCCGTATAGCGAGATAAAATGAAATGGCGAAATTGTCAAATCACCGCCGATACCGGTTTCTAATGCTCCGA
>CAYRNI010000192.1:0-1259 GCA_964425665.1 uncultured bacterium | reverse complement strand
GCAGGAACTATGAAACCGAAATCGTTCGAGATTCTTCCTGCGAGTATGTCCGTGCCGTAATCTGAAAAATCTGTCGGCTCGTCCGAGCGAGTAATATTTCTCGTCCAGAAACCGACAGGTCTTCTTCCAAAATAGTTCGCGAAGTCGAGAGGGTCGGCTGTCAATGTCCAATCCTTGAACATATTCCCCGCGAGCAGATTTATGTTCGTTCCTTTGAAAATTGTTCTTTTCAGCGCGGTTTTGAAAGTTAATCCTGCGCATCCCAGACCGAATTTCTGCGGTTTCTCGAATGTCGGTTCATCGTATCCGTAATCGCCGAGAAGTCCGAGCGAATCGCCGAGAGTAAAAATCTCTCGGTTATAGAAACCATCGAGAGCAAAGTCCTCCGAGTTCAGCGAAATTCCGACCGAATCGATATGTAGATGAGTCTCGTAAATGTTTTGGGCATCGAAAGTATTGACATCGAACGAGCCGAATGCACCGACGCCCTGAGTGACATTAACCCGCAGGTTGATATCCACCTTAGCGAGAGGGCGGTATAGTTTCCATCGGTTATCGCCGTAGTATCCGCCAGGAAGGTCTCTATCGCGGAAAGTCAGAATGTTGCTCACAAAAAGTCCGCTGAACAGTATCCTCGACGATGCGGTGGAGTTGGATATCTTTTTTGCTCCGCCCGGATAAATCGCCGTGCCGTCGCTGGCGATTTTTATTACAGAATTGCCGAAATCTCCGCGAACAATTGGGTTCATAGGGTCGGTCATCCAGTTCCCATCCACTACGAACTTATACTCATACTCGCCCGGTTCGAGGTCTATTCTCGCCACCCAGGTGCCATCGGGTTGTTTTGTCATCGGTATCCCTTTGGGATTCCAGTTGGAAAAATCCCCCGTGAGATAAACCTCGCGAGCATCGGGGTCGAAATATGTGAATACCGCTTTACCTTCACTCGTTTTCTTTTCGGTGGTTTTCGATTGAACTTCCTGCTCCACAGCGGGAACCTCGACCACAGAGTTTGTTCCGCCGTAACCATCATCGACCTTATTGGGATTGTCGGTATCCTCTTTCCAGTTGCCATCGACAACGAACTTGTATTGATACTCGCCGGGTTTCAGTTTGATGACGATTCGGAAGATACCATCATCGCCTTTTTTCATCTCGTTTGCACTCTGCGACCAATTGTTGAATGTCCCCGCTATGAAAACATTTTCTGCCGATGGGTCGGTATAGGTGAACTCGACACCATCGCCGGTGATTTTATA
>CAYRNI010000191.1:0-2983 GCA_964425665.1 uncultured bacterium | reverse complement strand
TGGTATAGAACAAATATGGAAAATTATATCATAGTCGAGGGTGCGCGGGAACACAACCTCAAGAATATCTCGGTGAAAATTCCACGGAATAAACTCGTTGTAATCACGGGACCTTCCGGTTCCGGCAAGAGTTCACTCGCTTTCGATACGATTTATGCGGAGGGTCAGAGGAGATATGTCGAATCGCTATCGGCGTATGCGAGACAGTTCCTTTCGCTGATGGAAAAACCCGATGTCGACAGAATCGATGGTCTTTCGCCAGCCATCGCCATTCAACAGAGAAAATTATCGCACAATCCGCGCTCCACAGTGGCTACGACCACGGAAATCTACGACTATATTCGTCTGCTCTTCGCGCGAGTTGGAACTCCACACTGCTGGATATGTGGACGCCCAATCGAGAGATGGACCGTTCAAGGCATCGTCGATGAAATAATGAAAATGCCCGCTGGACATCGCATTATGCTGCTCGCTCCTATTATTCGAGGACGGAAGGGCGAGTATAAATCGCTTTTCGCAAAGTTGCAAAAGGATGGTTTCCTGCGGGTTCGTGTGGACGGCTCTATCAAAACTATGGATGAACCTATCCATCTCGACAAGTATAAGAAACACAATATCGACCTCGTTGTCGATAGATTAACAGTGGATAAAAAATACTTAGGGAGACTCGCCGAGTCTCTGGAAACCGCTCTTTCCTACGGTGATGGTCTGGTCACGATTCTCGATTACGAAACGGGCGACGAGAAAAGTTATTCGGAGAAAATGGCTTGCCCCATCTGTGGAACGAGTTTGCAGGAACTTTCGCCGAGAATGTTCTCGTTCAACTCTCCCTATGGCGCCTGTCCGACCTGCTCTGGACTCGGTTTCCAGCTCCGCGTAGACCCCGATTTAGTTGTCGCTAATCCGAAACTTTCATTATTGGAGGGTGCGATTGCACCTTGGCGTGAACCTGTCGGAACCTGGTATTTCGCTCAACTCAAAGCACTGGCAAAAAAATGGGGAATACCATTGCATAAGCCCTGGAACAAACTCTCCGAAGAGCATAGGAATATAATTCTATACGGAACGAATGAAGAAATTGAAGTCGAATATGGTAGTTCCAATGGGAAAAATACAGGGATTTGGCGGGGCAGATACGAGGGAGTTATCCCGAACCTCGAGCGTAGGTTTCGTCAGACAGATTCTCCTGGTGTCAGAGCTTGGATAGAACATTTTATGGTTACGGAAAAGTGTCCTGATTGCGGAGGCTCACGACTTCGACCAGAATCCCGTGCTGTGACTGTCGCAGGGAAAAATATTCAACAAATCTCCGAGATGTCCATCGAGGAGGCACACGAGTTTTTCTCCTCGATTATGGAAAAACTCACGCCGACTCAACGGGAAATCGCATCACAAATCGTCAAGGAGATAAATGCCCGATTGAATTTTTTGAAAAATGTCGGAGTAGGATATTTAACTCTCGATAGAATAACGCATACTCTTTCTGGCGGAGAGGCTCAAAGGATACATCTCGCTACTCAAATAGGCTCGAGACTCGTCGGTGTGCTATATGTTCTCGATGAACCTACGATTGGTCTTCATCCACGAGATACAGAAATGTTGCTGAATACACTTGAAAGAATGCGCAATATCGGAAATACAGTGATTATAGTAGAACACGATAAGAAAACGATTCAGAATGCCGACTATATCGTGGATTTAGGACCTCGTGCTGGTGTTCAGGGCGGAAAAATTATGGCGACAGGAAGTCCAACAGACATTATTAAAATCAAACAGAGTCTGACAGGACAATATCTTGCTGGGAAATTGAAAATTCCAATTCCTCAAAAGAGAAGAGATGGCTCGGGAAAATCTCTCGTTCTCGAAAATGCTACAGGACATAATCTGAAAAATATTACAGTGAAATTTCCATTAGGCAAATTCATTTGCGTAACTGGTGTATCTGGCTCGGGGAAATCCACGCTGATAAACGAAACTCTATATCCAATACTGGCGAGATATTATAATCGGGCGCGGACAAAACCACTGCCATACGGCTCGATAAGAGGATTACAATATCTCGATAAGGTGATAGCGATAGACCAATCACCTATCGGAAGAACACCACGAAGTAATCCCGCGACATATACCGGTGTATTCACCCCGATTCGCGAGCTTTTCGCATCTCTGCCAGAATCGCGGGCGAGAGGATATAAGGCGGGTAGGTTCTCGTTCAATGTCAAGGGTGGAAGGTGCGAAGCCTGTCGAGGCGATGGTATGATAAAGTTGGAGATGCACTTTTTACCCGATGTCTACATTCGTTGTGAAACCTGCAAGGGACGAAGATATAATCGCGAAACTCTGGAAATAAAATTTAAGGGACATAGTATCGCCGATATACTCGAAATGACCGTCGATGAGGCATCGGCTCTATTCGAAAATATCCCGCCGATATACAGAAAATTGAAAGTATTGTGCGATGTCGGATTGGGCTATATCCAACTCGGGCAGCCAGCACCGACTCTATCCGGTGGAGAAGCTCAGAGAATAAAACTTTCGCGAGAACTGACGCACATCGCAACGGGAAACACATTGTATATCCTCGATGAACCAACAGTGGGACTTCACGCATACGATGTTAAAATATTGCTCGAAGTTCTCGACAGATTAGTAGAAAAGGGCAATACAGTATTGATAATCGAACACAATCTCGATGTAATCGCTCACGCGGATTATATTATAGACCTCGGACCCGAGGGAGGAGAAAAAGGCGGAAATATCGTCGCACAGGGAACTCCCGAAAAGATAGCCAAGTGTAAAAAATCATATACAGGGCAATTCCTTAAAAAATATCTGAATATTTAAAACATTGTTTTGCTTGACAGTTAGATATTAAAAAAATATTTTTTATACACGATTAGCCGGGGTGGCGGAACAGGCAGACGCAGGGGACTTAAAATCCCCGGGACTATGTCCATGCGGGTTCGAGTCCCGCCTCCGGCAG
>CAYRNI010000190.1:0-3079 GCA_964425665.1 uncultured bacterium | reverse complement strand
GACTATACTTTCTAATTTCTGACGATAAAAAAGTCAAAATAAAATTCATCGTGCTGGAATGAACTAAAATATATAAAAATTTTTATAAAATTTGCGAATTAGGAATGAAATCTATCCGGACTTTCATCTTATTAGTGTGCACTGCTCTGCATACGGACAATAATCACAATTTTTTGTATCGCTTGTGAAATCGAAATTCCCAGCGGAAAGGTCGAACAGCAGCGACTTGATTTTCTCATCGATATTATCCATATCGATTTCCATCGAGAAGTCGGCATAAGGACCATTCCAATCGCGAATGCGTGAGATATAAGCCAATCCCGATATATCGAAACCGAGATTATGCAAAAGCAAGGCGTATATTTGCAATTGGATTTCCTTATCCAGTTTTAATTTGCCGACCTTTACATCGCCCTTAGATGATACCCCTTTGGCTGCACCCGTCTTATAATCTATCAAAATAAGCGAACCATCTTCGAGCATATCTATTCTGTCGATTCTACCCGATATCCTAACGGTTTTATTATCTACTCGCAGCGGAACCACCAGAGGAAGTTCGAAAATAAAGGGTAAATTTTTTGAGCCGATATTTTGTCTCAATTCGATTTCTATTTCGAGAATTCTTCGAGCAAAACTTTCCTCCGTGAAACCTTTTCCAAATTCGAGTTCGTCGGCTCGCGAAAATGGAATCTCCTTATTATACCATCTATTCATATCTATTTGTATATTCAGACATTTAACAAAATCTCTAACAGCATACATTATGTTATTGCTATTAATCACAATATTATCAATAAGATAATTATATTTTGCTTTTATTTTCTCATAATATAAGTGGAGTATCTCCTTGATATTCAAAACATTATTCAGTTGGAATTTCGGCAGAGTTTCACCCAAAATATTTTCGTATCTCCTGCGATAAAACAATTCCAGTGCCTTATGAATAGCGATTCCAAGTTCTGTGTATGGAAGTGTTTCCTCTTCTGGTTGCGGTTCGGTTTCACCGATTGTCTGCTCGAAAAAATATCGCATCGGACATCTCCAAAAAGTTTCTAACTCGTGGACTCCGATTCGCTCACCGAGTATTTTATTGCCTATTTCGGTAAAATTCAAATTTCGAGAACGGATGCTTTTCTCTCTTGTTGCTTCGAGTGCAATTTTGAAAGTGCGGTCGAAATGCGTAAGTTCATATTTTCCAAACATTTTGAATATATCGGCTGCATCGGGAATCTTTTCGTCGGCTATACCGCTTTTGCAAAACCTGAAAATCTCATCGATTGGCTGGGAGCGACCGACATCCATTTCCCCGTCTGCGAGAGGATACATAAGGTAAAATTTATCAGCCGACATAAGACCCAAAATGAGCGAAAGATTATCGATATGCATCTTATCCGAGACGAACGGTGCAAATTCATCGTAGTTTTGCATCAGTATCGCATTTTTTTTCTGTCGACTGGGAAAATTGTTTTTGCCGAAACCGACATAAAAAGCCAGTGAACCGCCATTGCCCTTACCCTCCAATACATTGAACATTCTGACACCTAAATTTTTTTCACTATGTTCTGGTAAGTTATTTCTCGATATGTGAATAAGGCTCAAAATTAGTTCTATTCCAGTAAGTTTTTCAAAATTGCCATATCCAACCGCAAGTTTTCGAGCGTCTTTCGAAATTTTTTCCAATTGCTTCTCTATTATCATCTTCTTATCCATATTTCCATTAGGGAATTGTCGTATCTTCGCTGCATCGAATATTTTATTCAACAGTTCGGGAATTTTAGAGGCATCAAATTGTTCAGCGAGAAAATCAAACGATTTTATCAATTTTATTATGGGCACAAAACCTTCGAAATCTGTATTTAGCCAATTATGCTTATTTACTATTCTTCTTCGGATGCTAATTCGTTCGAGTTGCTCGATTGAGTCGAACTGCCATCTCAATATCGGATGTTTCAGCAAATCGAAAAGTTCCTGTCTTCGCCAATCGCTCCTGATTGCCGCAACAATTCTTTTCAAAAAATCGTATATATCGACATCGCTTTCAATTTGCCTATCGAAACTATAAGGAACATTCACTCTATCGAAAGCATTTGCAAGAAGCGGGGCGTATCTTTGAGGGTTCGGCGTTATTATGAAAATTTCATCGGGTGGAATTTCTTGCTCGATGGATAAAATCTTTGCGATTTTCGCAACCGACTCGACCTCACGGCGAACATCGGGCATTTCGAGCAGAGCAAAATCGGGTATTTTATCATCCGCAGAGGACAATGATGCGTGTGCATTTTCCGGATGTCCATCGAGTGCATCAGAAAGCCAATGACCATCGGCAACTTCTGGAAATTTTATTTCGATACCGAAATTTTTGGCGATTTTCTCCACAGGCTCCCGCCAATTCTTCGGAAAAACACTAATCGGATATTGGAAACCGATTGAAACATCGAATCTCTCGGCGAGCGACTTCACAAATCTCTGCTGGGGAATATTAAACTCCAGAAAATTTGTAAAATTCATCTGCTTCTTATTCCTAAATATTTTCGGAACATTGCCATCGAGAATTTGCGATGATATCTTTGCGAAAACATCGCCAGATGTGACGAGTTTCCGACTAAAAAGTTCCTTTCTGAAAATTTTATACAGTTCCATTGCACCTGCGGTTCGCTCATCGCAACGCGGCAGAATGTTATCTATATCTTCCTCGCTTAAAATACCCGCCTCATCAAGAACGACGAACAATTCTACAAGCGATTCTGCGATGCCCGTTTTCCTTTTCTGCTGCTTAAATTCTTCGAGAAAATCGCTCTCGAGCAAAATTCGATGCACGATGGCAAATCTGGTCGCAGGCTTCAACTCATCGAGTTCGGGGAAAAGTTCGAGGTGAATTTTTGCTATCAAATCTCGCAGGGAGATAACATTCCATCCGATTAGAGAGAAATCGTCTGTTCGTCTCTCCAAAATCCTATCGACATCTGCCCGAAATGGAAATATATACATCGAGCCATCGTCGATGAAATCTATTCTTTTTGCAAATTCGAGAGTTATCATAAATTAATTCGAGATTATCGGTTTTCACAATCATTATAAA
>CAYRNI010000189.1:0-3293 GCA_964425665.1 uncultured bacterium | reverse complement strand
AAGTCAAAACCGTTTGGAAATCCACACTCGAAATCAAATGGGATGTTGGAAGATAGTCGAATTTCAATGGTGTCCAATATGTATTCCCATAGAAAATCTTTGGAAAAGTTAAAACTCGTATCGTCGGCGAAATTGAAAATCTGGGAAAAATATCTGAGATACTGGCTTTCGTCCACAGATGGTGAAACTCTTTTCATAGTCGACCTATACGCCGGTTCTGGCAAATACGAAGACGAACAGATTGGAACTCCACTTATCGCAGCGAAAGCAGCCTATCAAGCAGCACAGAAAGGGAAAAAAATCGCCCTCATACTAACGGAAAAAAATAGACGAAAAGCACACTTATTGCAAGAACATATCGTTCAAACTTTTCCCGACTTACCGAAACTTGTCAGTCTATTTATATTCGCGACAGAAGCCGAGAATATTTCATATTTCGTATCGCTTATTATCGGGAATTCACCCTCTCTAATTCTGCTGGACCCATACGGATACCCATTGCCGATTGAGCAAATTCAAAAACTTTTGGAAAATCGTAACGCAGAAATTCTAATCAACTTGATGTGGTTCCGAATCAATATGGACATATTTCAAAATAAGCAGAAAAGTCCGATTCGGCGATTCTGGGGAGAAAATTTCAAATCTGAGTTCGTAAAACCTCTTCGTGATGTCGAAAAGAGAAACAGGGATTCGGCTTTTCTCGCTCGTATAGCTCGAAGATTTCGGTCGAAATTTCACATTCCATTTCAGGTATGCTATAGTCCGGAGGATGTTCACGGCAAACTTCAAACCCGACGAACGAAATATTTCCTCGTCCATTTCTCGAACAAATTATCATCGGCACTCGCTATGCGTGATATTATGTGGTCGGTGGGAGATTCGCCAGGGGCTTTCTCATACACTGGCAGATATGATGCAATCATTCATAAGGAAAATATCGCCGATATGGAAAATCGCTTGCGAGAAAAACTTATGTGGATTTTATTATTTCTGTTCGGTGGTCAGGAGATTTCGCTCGGGGATTTTTTAGCAAGAACAATTTCTTGGCGATGCCCCACCGAAATATTGCTATACTCGCTGAAAAAACTGCGAGATAGTGGACTCGTTTTAGTCAAGGGAAAAATCGCACGGGACGCGACAAATTCGAGGATACGGTTCGCTTATGCCTTCGCACACGAAAATAGATTGGACGGAGATATCCTGGAATCCCACAACTGGTTGCAGAAAGGTCAGTGAGGGATGTGCTCATTGCTATGCCGAACGGTTCGCTCTCAGATTGCAAAGAATGGGAATGCAGAAATATCGAAACGGGTTCGAGTTGACAATTCATCCGGAGATGGTGGATGTTCCGCTGAAATGGAAAAAGCCATCGCTTATATTCGTGAATTCTATGAGCGACCTATTTTGCGAGGATATACCATTTTCTTTCATAGAGCAGGTTTTCAATACGATGAACAGAGCATCCCATCATATATTTCAGGTTCTAACGAAGCGCTCGCAAAGGCTTGCGGAACTCGCTCCAAAACTGAGGTGGACTTCGAACATATGGATGGGTGTTACTGTGGAATTGAGCGAATACTATGGTAGAATCGACGATTTGATAACCGTGCCAGCGGAAGTAAGATTTATCTCGCTCGAGCCTATGCTGGGACCTATGCCGAATCTACCATTGGAATATATCGATTGGGTAATAGTCGGTGGCGAATCTGGACCGAAAGCCAGGAAAATGGAAAAGGAATGGGTATATGATGTTTTCGCCCAGTGCAGAGAAGCGAAAGTTCCATTTTTTTTCAAGCAATGGGGCGGCAAAGGTCCGAAAAAAGGCGGGAAAGAACTCGATGGAAAAATATATCACGAATATCCGCCACAGATAAATCGACTGCGACAGCCCAATCTTATATAAATTAAGTTCGGCAAAATTCTTTGGTATTATTTCTTGTCAATTCGGCAAAAAGAAATATCTTATGGCATATGAAAGTCAGACCGATACATATAATAATATTGATGCTTCTGGCGGTCTCAGCGCGATTTCTGTATTTCGGAAATTATATAGGGCACGACGATTCCTATATCTACTTGAACTATGCGAAAAATATATCATCAGGCAATGGCTGGTCTTTCAACGATTCCGAACCCACATACGGCACAACGAGTCCATTGTGGACGATTATTCTCGCATTGGGCGATTTGTCGGGTATCGGTGCAGTTCCAGCCGGACAAACTGTATCGTATATCAGTCTGATGTTGCTTGTTCTATTCGCGTTTCTACTCGGCAGGAAAGTGTTCGATGACGATATTATCGCATTCGCCTATGCCTCAGCAATCGCTATAGACCCCTGGATATCGAGATGGTCCGGCACTATTATGGAAACCACTCTCGGAGCATTTAGTTCACTGCTATTTATATACTTATTATTCAAAATAGGTAGAAAACCTATAGTATCTTTTCTCGGTGGCGTAATGGTTCTAATTAGACCCGAATTAGGCTTAGTTTGGTTTATAGCGTTTTTAGAAAAGGATATTAAAAACTTTATAAAAAACGCTCTATTCTTTATTTTGCCTATTATACCCTGGATTGTATATGCTTACTTTACATTCGGGCAAATATATCCAAATACTATGATTAAAGCCGAAGCACCTATACTGAATTTCTCCACCAACACATTAATGGGCATATTGAAAGCACTATCTATATATTTTCCATTATTCATCGTTCCGTTAATATATAGACCATCGAGCTTAGTCGAATCGGTCAAAAAAAATAAAGTAATTATCGCAATTATATCGGCGGTATTTTTATACTATTGTTGGAGAACAACAGGATTGCAGAGCACGGTGAGATATATCAATTTTCTTATACCGCTCGTTTTACTCATTATATTTTCCTTGGCAAGGACGAGAAAACTCGCCGTTATAATTCTAATTTTGCAAATCGCTATATCGAGCATACTCGTAGGTTATTATATAATACCTCGTATAGATATGTTCAAATTCGGATATAGAGATTCTCATATAGTCGCGGCGAAATGGTTGAAAATGCATACATCGGAATCGGACAAAATATTGGTTCATCTCGATGTCGGTATAATCGGCTATTATAGTGAAAGATATATATTGGATTATGGATGTCTCGTTACGCCGGAGATGAGAAATATAAAGAATATAGAACAAGCGGTGAAAAGATGGAAACCGAAATATTTCGTTCATACGCAGCGTAAAATTAAATGGGAGGCATTGAAAAAATATCCAAATCTGCATCTAAAACCTGTTATGGAATTTATATTACCGCCGAC
>CAYRNI010000188.1:0-3339 GCA_964425665.1 uncultured bacterium | reverse complement strand
GCAAGAAAATTTTTGAATAAAAACCTCCCGAGTAAATAATCGATTAAAATACTTGCTATATTGCATCATCTAAATATTTTAAAAAAATATGAGATGGAAAATAAACATAGTTCTTCTTCTTGGCTTAACATTTCTCTTTTCGGGCTGTGTATATTATAACACCTTTTTTCTCGCCCGGAAAAACTATAAGATGGCGGAGAAAATCCGCAAGAAAGCCGGCGGAGATGTCATTCCAGCGGATGCAAAGGCAAAATATGATAAAGCGGTCGAGAAATCGGAGAAAGTTCTCGTATACTATGAAAAAAGCAAATACGCAGACGATGCACTTTATCTAATCGGAATGTGTTATGTCAGAACGGGCGAATATACGAAGGCTCTCCGCAAATTCAATGAATTGCTGTCCAATTTCCCCGAAACGGAATATGCCGATGATGCTCGCTATTGGCGGAATGTGTGTCTTTATTATGGTGGTAAAGAAGACCTCGCTATCGACTCTCTTAAAGAACTCGCTCGGGAAGACCCGAAACGTGCCGAAAACGCTATGTATATGATTGGCGAATTGGCATATAAAAATGAAAAATATATCGAGGCTAAAAGTGCATTTCTCGATTTTTTAGAGCAATTTCCGAAAAGTTCGCTCGTGCCTATGGTTCATATGCGACTCGGTCAAATTGAATGGCATTTCGAGGAATATGAAGCCGCCGCTCATCATTTCGAGCAGGTTACCGAACACGATGTCCCCGTCGAGGATTATTTCACCACGCGAAAATTACTTATCCAATGCTATATCAAAATAGGCAAATTGGATGATGCCGAAAAAATCATCACTGCTCTTCTAAAAGATGAAACATATATGTCTCATTGGGGAGAGGTAGAACTACTCGGTGGCGATGTCGCGTATGCGAGAGGCGAAATCCAAAAAGCAATCGATATATGGAACTCGTTAATCGAGCGCTATCCCAATACATCGGTTGCCGCGTGGTCATATTACAAACTCGGCGAGGTCTATTTCGCTCAGGGCGACCTCGACAAAGCTCTGGAGATGTATAATAATGCTGCAAAAATCGGTTCGGATGCAGAGGTCAGAGAACTCGCGAGGAAACGAGCCGACCAAATATCGAGGTTATTGGCATATCGAAGGCAAATTGCGAATCCCGATTCTGCTGGTGTCAGCGTGGTCTCGGCAAAACTCGCACTCGCTGAGATGTATCTGACGGAATTCGGGGAACCCGATTCCGCAATAAAAACTTACGAGTCTATATTAAAACAGTATCCCGATGATTCTCTCGCCCCTAAGGCATCCTATTCGCTCGGTTGGGTTTGGGCATTCGCTAAAAAAGACTACAAAAAAGCCGACTCCGTATATGCGGAACTTTTAAAAAAATATCCCGAGAGCGATTACGCTGTCGGTGGAGCGGAATATTTCAAAAGTCGCGGTGGCTCGTTGGATTCACTCGCCGTGAGAAATGTGGCATATTATTTCATCAAGGCGGAGGAATTCTGGCTGACATATAATTGGAAAGATTCCGCACTGGCATATTACGATATTGTAATCGATTCGTTCCCGAATAGTGTTTGGGTCCCTAAGGCGATGGCGGCAAAAGCAGAAATTCTATCGCAACTCGGCAGAAACGACGAGGCGAAACAAATATATATGACCCTTTCCAGCCACTTTGCCGGCACTGAATATGACTCGCTCGCAAAAATACGACTCGGAGAATCTGTTGCGATTGCTCAGAACAAAGTAGTGCCACCAAAAATCGATACGACATTATTTTCGAAAGCCGATACGGGGCATTCTGCAAGAGCCGATACATTCAGAAATACTTATGACAATCTTCCACTGGCACCGCGTCCATTGAAACGAATTCGACTTTTTTATCCCGAACAAGAATGGTCATCGAGATTGCAGGGAAGAACTGTGAGAATAAAAATCAAAATCGATGCTTTCGGTAAGGTGAGCGATGCGAAACTGCTTATGTCCTGCGGAAACACAGTAATCGACCAAGCAGCTATGCTCGCCGTTCGGAAAGCCGAGTTCGACCCATCCAAAATAGATATATCTATGTTCGATAAATGGTTTTTAATAAAAATTCCTGTTACAAGACCTGTTCGAGAAACAGAATGGGATATGCAGTAGGCATTCACTCGGGTGTTTTTTATATGCAATTCCGACGAATCGGGTAGGGCTTTTTTTCCGCTTAATCTGGATTACAATGTATGAAAAATAAGGGAATAAAAATATTTTTGCTCATAGCATTATTGGGTGTATTCGCAGGATGTGTTCGGGAATTCGTTAATTATTCTGTTGTGCCGATGCCACACTATACAGATGGTGACAACGATGGATACCAAAACATCTTCTATGGCATCCCCGAATCGGATACTGACACCGTTTTGAACAGAATCGGTTATTCGCTCGGATATAGTTATGAACTAAAACTCGCCGTCTGGGTTTCTTACTATTCTAACAGAGATTGGGTTCTATCCGAAGCGATTACGGGTCGTCATTTCAAACCCGACCCTGATTTGCCGAGCGATTATCGAGCATACAACAGGGATTATTCCAACTCCGGATACGATAGAGGGCATCTCGCTATGCAGGCGGATATGCGTGGACGCTCTGAACAGTGCGAGCGGGAAGCGTGTTATTTCAGCAATGTCGCTCCGCAACTGCCTAATTTCAACAGGGGAATATGGAATGTTCTCGAAGATAAGATTCGCGATTATGTCGTCGACAACGGCGATTGCTGGGTTATCGATGGTCCCGTGTTCTATGATGGCTATTCCGAAACTATCGGATTGGATAATATCCCCGTTCCTGATGCATTCTACAAGATAATGGTCGATACCACAAACGACGGAATTCTATCGTATGCGTTTATCATTCCGAACGAAGGTTCCGACTTGCCGCTGGATTCGTTCGCTGTATCAATCGATAGCATAGAGAAAGTTACATCGATAGATTTTTTCCCTGAACTACCCGACAAAATAGAAAACATTCTCGAAAGAAGAATAAATTATCTAAATCCACCCAAAAAATCATAGACGAAATTCCGATTTCTAAATACTTACGCACAGAATTAGCGAAACACATTAAAATGTATCGCTGAACCGAACAAAATCATCTCAAAAGTTTTAGATAATTTCAGCGAATTTAGAAAAGCGAAATCTCGATTTGTTGAAATGGTTTCAACCATTCGCAGAGAAACCGAAGCAGCACTGCCTGCTTAACCCACTCGTAAGTTCACTTAAATACGAATGCTATGTATGTAAATCGAGCAAATTTTTAATAATTTATACTTGAAAAATGCATTTTATTTTATATAATAATTATGA
>CAYRNI010000187.1:0-3350 GCA_964425665.1 uncultured bacterium | reverse complement strand
CTAAAAATACACTTTCAAATACGCTTTGATTTGTTTATTTATCTCCTGCGTCGCATCGACATTGACAAAATCGTCGTCGTTGGTCAAGTCGTCGTTGGAATCATCGGGATTGCCGAACTCCAAGAAGAAATCCGTGTTAGAGAATGCGTGATATTGCATCTGAATGAAGATTGTCTGCCGAGATTCCGAAATCTCGTTGACATTCATCGCTCGCATATAGAGTTTCCATCTCTGTGAGAGATTTGCGTTGAGTTCGATTCCGAAAGCCTGAATTTCATACGGCGTGCCGAAATCTTTCCAGCGAAATTGCAATCTGACCTTGGCAAAATAATCCTCGAACGAAATCTCATTGAAAAGTGTGGGATATACTTTGTATGCGTCATAATTGACATCCCAGCCGCGATAGTATTTGTAATATACTTTGTATCTGACATCGTGGACGAACTCGATATATAACTCATTATACCAATTCTGATAGCGATATAGCGGATTCGTCCGACTTTGTGGAAATGTTCGATTGAGTGGCGCTCGGTATTCATCGTAATTCGAAGTTAAGTTTATCGCCTTGGTGGGGAAAAAATACGAAGCGTTGATATTGAAACCTCGCTCGTTGAACTTTTGCCCTTGGTCGTAGTCGTTGGATAGATAAGACCTGAAATTCTCGCCTATATCGCGATAGCTCAATTTCAGTTCGAGATTCGATATTCTGATACTCCGCAGTTCCGTTTCGATAGCGATGTTTTTGGAATTTTTCGTCTCGTCGGGTATTCTGCTCTTTGCGAATTCAATCGCATATCCTAAATTTCCGAACTTTTTAAGAAATGGTATAGTTCTACCGATTGAAAGATACGCATCGCTTGAAACAACCGTGTTGAAATTTTGGCTACTTCCCGCCCAATCCTTGCGAGCGAGTGTCGATGAAATCCTGAACCTATTGGAAAATAGCGGAAGATTCAATCGAAGAACATTAGCATCCTCGCCGCCAGATTGTGAATAATCCGAATGAATCGCCGTGCCGTATATTTTCCAAAGATTCCAAAAATCTGTGCGAATTCCCTGAGCATTTCCGCCATCGTTGATTGTCCACTGCGATACCAATTCCATCAAACCCTGCGAGAACCAAAACCGATTCTCTCTGCTGAATGCAACTACTTCCAGTCCTTTCTCCCACCGAAATTTCGTATGCGCTTCGAGCATATCGTAAATCGTATACCGCTCGGCTCGATTGTTGTTGAAAAATTTGTCGGATTCGGCGTGAAATTTAAGATATGCCTCGATTCCCTTATAAGGTGTGCCGAGAAATCTAAGTTCGAGATTATTGTGAGGTTCGTTCATATTCCAGCGAAGATTTCCATCGAATGTTGTGATGTTCTCGTAATATCCCTCTATTTTGACCGATGCGAAAATCGGCACAACCATCCATACGATAAGAAGCATAAATGTGTATCTTTTACCGAACATAATTTCTCTGAAACAAATTAGATTGAGATTATTTTCCCTCTATATTAAAAATGTATTTTCCATCTTTTCCAACTCTTATTTTAGGCAATTTTCTATATTTTTCGAAATAATCGTATCCTATTTTGATATTTTTCCAAAAAGTATCGAACGCGGTATTATTTTTCAGAGAATCTATACAATTTTTCTCGTCGAACCTGCACGGGAAAATATGGACAGGAACATTATACCCTGCATCTTTGGAATCGAGCACTATTACGAAAAGTTCCTTGATGAATTCATCGGTTATCGGAATACAACCGATTGTTACGCAGGAGCCGTGAATAAAAATATCCCCGCCGGGATGTTTTTTGTCCGAAAGAACTCTATCCGATGCGTTCGGGTAGTCGATTTTCATAGAAAGGTAGAAATTGCTCGACGGATTAAAATCGATTATTTTGTAAAATCCTTCTGGAACCTGATAATCTCCTTCCCTCCGTTTTGGACCCAGTCGCCCCGACGATGCACATATCGGATAGGTTTTCAAAAGAACATACTGCGAATCCGAATCACGATATGCCCAGAGTTCGAGTTCATTTTCGAGTTTGAATACTCGTATAAAAACTTTCGAGGGATACTCGATTTTATTCGCCGAAAATAGGGAATCGATTTCGCTCGATTTTTCTTTCCTCGCTGTTCTAACGCGGGGGTATCTTTTATATTTTTGCGAAAGTTCTCCGCCCCACCGCGATGCCGAACGACATTCGGCAAGTCGAATAACAAAAAGTATGGATAATAATATCAAAATTTGCTTCGTCATTTTATTCCGCCTGTGATTTTATTCCGGCTGCATCCATCAATAATTTTTCAAATTTATCGGTCGCGACATCCCAAGAGTAATACTTTTTTATAACATCTTTTGCTCTTTCAGAAAGTTCTTTTTGTAAAGGTTTGTCATTTACCAACAAATTGAATTTTTCGACAAAATCGTCGAAATCGTCGACTTTGAATTCGATAGCACAATTGTGAACGGCGAAATGATTTTCCTCGATATCGCTTACGAGAAGTGCATTACCATTGCCCATCGCCTGCAGAAGCGATAGCGATGTGCCTTCCACCTTCGATGCGTTGACGAATACCGCCGAATTGAAATATAGTTCGTCGGTTTCCCTACCGTAAATCGAGCCAGCGATAATGATTCTATCGTCGCCGGATGCCGCCTCGCGAACTTTTTTCACATATTCCTGATTGTATCGGTTTCCACCGACAATGACGAGTTTCATATCGGTTTTCACTTTCTTGAATGCCTCTGCTATGAGATGTTGCCGCTTTTCCGGTGTCAACCTGCCAACGGAGAGAACATATTTTTTGCTTTCTATATTTAATTTTTCGAGAATACCTGTTTTTTCAACACTCTCGGTTATTTCCGCGCCCGATGGGATGAAATGCACTTCTTTACCATACGCCTGCAAATAATGTTTTTTAGCGGAAATAGCATCGACAACGATGTGAGCCGAAACTTTTTCCGCCAGAGATTCGCTTTTCCGCAGAAACCATCTCCCGAACGCACCGTATTTATCTCGCTTCCAGTCGAGACCATCGACGAATAGGACAGATTTTTTGCCGAATATTCTCATAAGAAGAACGGGAAGTGCGTTGCCGACATTGAAAGCGAAAATAGCATCGTAAGAGCGGAAAATAGCATCGATTGCAGAAATCGTCGAATGCGATGGCGTGGAAAGATGCGGAAGTTCCAACGAGGGCAGATATATCAATCGCATCCCGAGATACTCTCGTGGCTTCCCTTTGCCAGAGCCGCGGCAATACACAGTAATCTGATGACCTCGCCGAGCCAATCGTTTCACCACATTTTCAGCGGTGACCTCGAACCCGCCGTAATTCGCGGGAATCCC
>CAYRNI010000186.1:0-3414 GCA_964425665.1 uncultured bacterium | reverse complement strand
TATAACTCCTCCGCCGATGACTTTTAGTTCATCGTAGAAAACAGCAGATTGTCCGGGAGTTATAGCACGCTGAGGTTTTTTGAACTGAACAATCGCACCATCGCCATCGGGTTCGACAGTCGCGGGTGCGTCCTTATGGCGATGTCTTATCCGCACCGTGCAGGAAAAAGGGTTGTCGAATTTTTGCAGCCAGTTTATATCTTTCACAAAAAATTTAGATTTCCACAGTTCACTTTCGGTGCCGATTACGATAGCATTTTCGGCAGGAAGAATATCGACCACATACATTTTTTGTGGATAACCTCCGCCGAGACCCTCACGCTGACCGATTGTGTAAAATGCGATACCGTTGTGAACACCTATCCGATTGCCCGCTGAATCGAAAATCGGACCCGGTTCGGCAGATTCAGGAATAAATTTTCGAATGAATGATTTAATATCCCCATCTGGCAAGAAGCATAGTTCCTGACTCTCTCGAGGAGACGACAACGGCAGACCGAAATTATTGGCAATCGCTCTGACCTGCTCTTTCCTTAAATGTCCCACAGGGAAAACGGTTCTGGCGAGATATTCTCGATTCAGCCGATAGAGAAAATATGATTGGTCCTTCTTGTCGTCTGCTCCACGGAGGAGATTATATGTATCGTCGTATCGGCGGAAAGTTCGAGCATAATGCCCTGTGGCTACTTTTTCGATACCGAGTTTGTCTGCGAGCGCGGTTAAGTTCGACCACTTTATACGAGGATTACAGATTACGCAGGGATTCGGTGTCCTACCGTTTCTGTATTCATCGATGAAGTTGTGGATTATTTCCGAATGGAATTGCTCCGCGACATCCTCGACGATGAGTTTGCAATTTAGATTCTCACATAGTTTTTTTGCAGCGAGTATTCTTTCATTCGAATGGGATGAGTTATTTCTGCGGACACCATCGCTCGAAAATTCCCACAGTTTGAATATGACGCCGACAATTTTAAAACCCATCTGCGAAAGTTTCAGTGCAGAAACGGCGCTGTCCACTCCGCCAGAGAGAGCGACGAGTATTTTTTCCGATAACGGCATAGTCAATTTGATTTTTGTATGAACTTATTTGTCCAAGTGGGCATATATTTATCCCGCTCATATTTCATCTTCTGCCATTTTTCATCTGTCAATCTATCGGATATATCCCATTTGAATTCGTAATAGCTGAACACAGCGCCGTGACAAACTCGCTTCCCGCCTGCATCGTCGATTAGGACATATATATCGAATGGTGAACCGACGCCCTCCTCGAGAACTTTTTGCACGAATGTCACAGTATGCACATCTGCGACAATATCCATTTTGTTGTCGGTATCGGATGTTATGCCACCGAGAAGTTCTGGCGAAAATTTTACCATATTGCCCAGTGAAGAACCTGTATATTGCAATCTATTATAATACTTCTGTGGAATTTCACTCCCCGAAAGTTCACGGATAGAAATGTTTTGCAAAAAAGCGCACAGTTTTTCAAACTCGGTTAGTTTCCGCGAAAGTTCGGGAATTTTTATTCCCAGTGAGTCGAGCTGGGTGTTTAAACTTTTTGCCATCACAAGGATTTTGTGATATACATTCGGATACGGCTCTACATAGCCTTTTGGATTTCGCTTTTTTGTCTGTGTAGGCTCTGGAATGGCAGCTGATTTCATCATCGGCGTATAACTTTGCTTGGCGTATAGTATCGTGTCGTGTCTGAGTTCCGCCCAGGATGCCAATGCGGTATATAGTTCTTTCAGTTTCCAAATCGCCGATTTCATAAAGCCGGGTAAATTTTCAGCATTTGGCAGTTCGATTAGTTTTTTCAAAGTGCCGAACCACCGCCAGTAGAGATTCGAGTTCCAGATACTATCGGGAAGATTTGCGAATTCGTCGCGAAGTTTTTTTAATCTCTTGTCGAATCTTTTGTAATCTGTATCGCCATCATTTTCGAGAATTTTTAACGCATCGTCGGAGCCGAGAACGGCGAATATATCGAGCCCGCGCGGAAATGCTCTGGCGGGTCCAAAATTCGGTATGATTTCCATAGTGAAAGGTTTATCCTTGCCTGTGTATTTCAAATCTTTTCCGCCGCTCCATACCATTTGTTGAAAAATATAGGAGTCGGGAATATATCGTTGCCCGATGAACCTGAAAGATTGAGTCATCGCACCCAAATCCGAACGAATTTTAGTATCGTCCATAGCGGCGGTATTGGATGCGATTTTCGGTTTATGAAGTTTCCTTACCTTATCGATAAATTCGTCCACTTTTTCAGTATCGGCGAACTTATCCACATCATCGGACTTGCCGAAAATATCGGTTAAAATGTTCCAGTATTCATCTGGTGTCAGGTCATCGGATTTGCCGACAAAAAATGTCGTGGGTTTATAGATTTTATTCCACAATTTCAGTGCGATTGTATCCATTTCGAGTGCCTGCGTCATCATCAATGCTTGGATAGTCATCTTTTCGCCATCGGATTTGGCACGAGATTCATCACCGGGGCATAATTTGAAATCGATTCTGCCGAGCCACATCATACACTTAAAATACCTCTTGAATCTATCGGAACGGGTGTAATGCCCACGAGGAACATATTGCGAATAGTCCTCCCGCGAATAATCCGCTTTCTTGTTGGCATAAGTCAGAAGCGGACGAGGTGAAGGTCCCGAATGCTTTTCTATCAATGTCAGTTCATTATTCACGAGTGTGTCTATTTCCTTTGGGATTTTATAGTTCGGGTCTATGAGTTTTTTCGCTACGACAAAATATGCCCAATTCAGTTTCGCGAGCTTTTTGACATTTTCATCGCTCGCGTTGTTGTATTGCCGATAGGAATTATCCGCCATAATTCCCACGAGGCTGTCGCAGGCTGGGTATAGTGCATTGTTTTCCAGAATTCGCAAAGAGTAATCGAAAAAGATGTGAGCGGTATGCAGAACCGCATCTGTCGTGATGAAAGGTGACTCTTTATCGCCCTCGATACGGGAGTATAAACTCCACATCTGCTTAGAATATCCCTCGGTGACGACGAAACCATTTTGCAATAATTTTTCCTGTGCATATTGCGGAACGATGTCGATGTCGGCGATATTGTCGCTCTCGTCTGCAAATAGACAAGCAAAAGTAATCAATATAACGCCGATTAAAAATTTGGTGTTCATAACACTCTCCTCGGTGATTTTCAATATTTAAATATATCGTCGAAAATTTAAAATGGAAGTAAAATTCCGTAACAAACATTTTAACCAAATTATTTTCAAAACAGATATTTGACATTCTAATTCCTATCATTATTTTATTAGGCGAGATGAGAATAAAAAGGCGAGGTTCATTATGCGTAGCACAATGATTTTGTTTTTTGTGCTCTTTCTTTTCGCTGGTGCCTGCCTTGCGCAAACTGCGCCATATATC
>CAYRNI010000185.1:0-3419 GCA_964425665.1 uncultured bacterium | reverse complement strand
AAATAGTAAAGAATTATATATAATATACAAGATATTTGAGAATGTTTTTTGCTAAAAATTTTAACTATTGGAATATAAATGGAGGTTTTTCTATGAGAAAGATTTTTTATCTATCGATTCTATTGCTATTCGGCATTTCACTTGCCCAGACAGAGATTTCTATATGCACAGCAGCGGGCGACCAACTCGCACCGAAACTATATAGTGGCAACGATTGTTTCTTTGTGGTCTGGCAGGACCACCGAGCGGGTGCGAGTAACCAAAATATTTTCGGTGTATCCGTATTCGGTGATGGTTCGCTGGGAGGTCCTGGCTACCCTATCTGTGTCGCGGCAAATAACCAAAATTCGCCAGCAGTAGCATATAATAGTGCGGACGACCAATTTTTATCGGTCTGGTTCGACCAAAGCAGCGGAGCAGAATTCGGCGGCAATTTTCTGAACTGTGATGGCACTATCGACACAAATTTCTACATAGAGACGGCGACAAGTAATCTGTCATCGCCGGAGATGGCTGCATCGGATGATGTCTATGTTCTCGTATGGACAGTTCGTGCTGGTGCAGATTGGGAAAATAAATATCTCGTGATAGGCAATGATGGCACTGTTCACGGCGGTATTCGTGAGCTTTCTGGCGCTGGTTCAAAAAATCCTGATATCGCATATAATGGGCGTGATTTCCTCGCCGTCTGGACGGATTCAACCGATTTGGGACAAGGAATTTTCGGACAGTATTTCGATAGTGATGGCAACCCCGATGGCGATGCGATACTTCTTATCCCCGATGCACAATCATCCGAACCCGCTGTCTGCGGAATTTTCGATGAAAGCCCCACCAGTGCGGATTTCGCAATCGTCTACCAACATTCAGATGTCTCAACAGGAACGGACATTTATGCCGCGATAATCAACGGAACATCTGTTTCAGAATTTGTCGTGAATGCCGATGATGGCAATCAATCCACACCCGATATAGTCTATGGGGACAATTATTTCCTCGTCGTCTGGCAGGATGCGGAAAGTGGAACACCAACTATATACGGGAACTTTTTGAGTGCGACAGGATTACCTATCGGACCGAAATTCCCATTAAGCAGTGCGGGCACATCGCAGCAAGCACCGAAAGTCGATTATCTCGAAACCGATTCGACTTTCCTCGCGGTTTGGATAGATTTCAGAACCGCGAATCAAGATATATACGGAGCGATAATAAATCCGCCCGTTCCATCTGAGGGACCTTCGGTTGTATCGGTATCGCCTCTGCCGGGAACATATTCTGCCTGCGATTCATCTATGTCGATAGCATTGACATCTACGGAAGATATAGATTGGAGCACTCTATCGCTCTCGCTCAATGGAATGGATTACGATACATCGAGCGAGGAAGTCTACATCGATGGAATGATAATTTATTTTCATCCCACATACTCTTCCGGTATTGTGGAAACGATGAATGTTTGCCTTAATGATATTGCCGATATAGGAGGAGCACATATCGATTCGGCATATTGCTGGAGCTGGATTTGGGACAATTCGTCTCCATTCGTTTCAAACACATCTCCCGCCGATGGCGATACGATAGAGGAAATACCAACTACTATAACAATTTCTCTATCCGACAGCGGAGCGGGTATAGACAGTTCCTCGATTGAAATCGATGTGAATAGTTCTCATTTCACGATTGCCGATGTCGGCGTATATTGGGATGGCTATACCATAACACTGAATATCTCCGAACTCGGTTTTATGGACCTTCCAGAGACGAATACAATTACAATCACTGTGGGCGACCTTGCGGAATGTCCAAACGAAATGGAATACACATTTACTTTCTATTATCATCACGGCGAAGGACCTGTTGCAACACCTGTTCTTCCGGCTCCTGGCACTATTACATCTTGCCCCGACCAAGATATTACAATTTCCATTACCGACGATGATGGCGTGGATGAAACGAGTATCGTTCTGATAGTCAATGGCGCGATGTTCGATTCGCTCGACCATATGAGTTTCATACCGCCCAATTTAGTTTTCACTCCCGACAGTGAATATCCCGAGGGCGAGGTTTCTGTCGAACTCGTCGAGGCGAAGGATTTGCTTGGAAATCCGATTTCTGCGCCGCTCACTTACAGTTTCACAGTGGATAAAACTCCGCCGCAGATTGTCGATATTTCGTTTCCCGATGGAACCGAATTGGACACTATGTCCACCGGCGATTTATTGATAACCACCGAGGATAATTATTGCTCATCGCTATCGACCGATATGAGTTATGTTCTTCTATCGCATTATGGTGGTGGACTTGTAGTAAGGTGGCAAGGCGACTCGTTGATTTCACCGAACGATACGACATTCGGCGTAGCGGAATCCCTTTTCTTCGGAGCAATCGATTCGGCTCACACGACAACATCGGATACATTCCAGATTTGCACTCGTGTGGCGGATAATCCGGATTATTCCTGTCCCTATCCCAATATGCTCGATACCTGCTGGCTCGTCGTATATCACGGTTCGGGAATCAGCGAACATAAAATTCCGAAAAATATAAAACTCGACTTCTCACCAAATCCGTTCAATTCATCGCTGAATGTAAGATACACTGCACCCGACGGCGGGAAAATCGAGATTTTCGACAATAGTGGACATTTGATTAGACAATACCCCGTTCGTGGAAATGGAACATTCGTCTGGGATTCCTGCGATGATGAGGGTCTTCCGATGCAATCTGGAAAATATACTATCATACTTCGCACACCAACTGGGTCGATTTCAAAAACTGCGACACTATTGAAATAATCGGATATAACTGCGAGGTCATCTCGCTCCTGTGCGTGAAGATTATGAATCATAAGCCAACTATCCAGCACTGGTTAGAATATTTTGCACTGCGAATTGTTATCATTCTAATTAGAATATTACCGCATAATGTCGCTCTCGGTTTCGGTGGATTTGTCGGTAAAATTCTCTGGCATTTAGGTATTCGGAGGAAAGTTTCGAGAAAAAATTTCGAACTCTGCTTCGGTGAAAAATATTCGAGAAAGGAGAGCGACAGAATACTGTCGCAGTCATACGCCGACTTCTGCAAATCTATGGTAGAATTCGCCCGACTTCCGAAAATGCGCAATCGAACCGAACGATTCGTTCATCTCGAGAATATCGACATATTGAAAAAACTCGCTCGTGATAATCGAGGTGCATTGCTCATCACAGGCCATTTCGGAAGTTGGGAATTGTTTGCGCTCGCACTCGCCGAGGCAGGGATAAAAATCGATGTAGTCGTGGGAACACAGCGGAATCACATCGTCGATAAATTTTTGGTGGAATATCGTGAAAAACTCGGCATCGGGGTTATTCGAGTAGGAGTCGCCTCGAGAGGAATATTGCGCTCGCTGAAATCTGGCAGGATGGTCGCTATGCTTT
>CAYRNI010000184.1:0-3430 GCA_964425665.1 uncultured bacterium | reverse complement strand
CCGATATCGACAGGATAACTAACTATATTATCACCTTGGTAGAGCCACTGGTCGACCTCGCCGACAGGACGAGATGGCTCGGGAGAAAATTTGAACGGCATCGGCGTGCTATCGACAGCAACAGATACATAATACCAGTTGACATTCGGGTCGCAGACGCCTTGTGTGCCATAACCTGTCCCCCAAATATCCTCCCTGTTCCAAACAGTATCGCCGAACTCATCACGGGTAGAAGCATAAGTATACCAGCGGTATGGCACAGCGTCGACATGAGTGAGCCAATCTTCGATAGGGTCGATAATCCACATAGAATCCTCATACGAAGTCAGTATATTCAAATCGCCCCAGGTAAATGGTGCCCACTGCGCTCTATATAACATATAGAACTGGACTTCATCAGGATCACGGAATGCGATAGGTTGTAGAGCCTTAATTTGAACGAACTCGAATCCCGTAGCACAATAAGTAGATTCGATTTCGATACCCGATGCAGCCGGTCCTTCAGGCTGACGAAGAGTAACATAGATATAGATATTTGCTGTCGTGTCAGCCATAGACTCGAATGGCGGGATATCCCCACCGCCACCATCGAGAGAAGCAGCCGCCGGTGGACCAACAGGAACAACTTCTGGGGAATCGCTCGGCACCGCAAAAACCAAGCCCCACAATGCTAATAGTCCAAACAAGTAAATCCACTTACGCATTAAATACACCTCCTTAATCTTCGACATTCTCTTAAGTAAATTATATAATTCAACAATTTTAAGTCAAGGTTTTTTTATAAAAAAATCATTGGATTAAAGAAACCTTATCGATACTATCTAAAACTTCGCTTCCATCACTTTCAACCGTGTTAAAAATAAGTTTATCATTTTTACTGTCAAGTTCTATTTTGACAATATGGTTCCATGGGATTTCACCAGCGAGAACTTTCTCAGAAAGCGGATTTTCTATAAACTGCTGAATAGATTTAGAGAGTGGGCGAGCTCCCATCTGAGGAGTATATCCTTTATTTGCGAGCCACTTGCGTGCAGCATCGGTCAAAATAAGCGAAAGACCTTTATGGGCTACGCGCTCATTCAATTCAGCCATCTGAATATCGACTATTTTTTCGATATCCTCGATGGAAAGCGAACGAAAAACAATTATTTCATCGATTCTATTTATGAACTCGGGTCTTAAAACCTGGTTCACTTTTTTCAGAAGTTGTTCGCGCATAGAATCGTAATCCGGCATACTCTCACCGCCATCGAAACCGAGCCTCGTAGAAACGATTTCCGATGTCCCTATATTCGATGTCATAATCACGATAGTATTTTTAAAATCGACTCTCCTTCCGAGACTATCGGTTAATATACCATCCTCTAAAATTTGCAATAAGAGATTGAAAACATCAGGATGTGCCTTTTCTATTTCATCGAACAGAACGACAGAATATGGATGTCTTCGCACCGCCTCTGTGAGTGTTCCGCCCTCCTCGTAGCCGACATATCCCGGAGGCGCACCGACGAGTCTCGACACAGAAAACTTCTCCATATACTCCGACATATCTATTCTGACCATATACTCGATTGAGCCGAAAAGAAATCTCGTAAGAACTTTTGCCATCTCGGTTTTCCCGACACCCGTAGGACCGAGAAACAGAAAACTCCCCACAGGGCGATTCGGATTTCCCAAACCAGAACGAGACCGCTTTATAGAGTTCGCAAGAGCCTCGATTGCTCTATCTTGCCCGATAAGATATTTCGAAAGTTCATCCTTCATATCCAGCAATCGTTTTTGGTCCTCCCTATCCATTTCCTCCATAGGAACACCCGTGATTTTACTGCAAACCCTTGCCACATCCTCTGCCGTCATAGATGGACGATTCAAATCTCTATCTTTGTGCCAGGCACGCTCTTTGCTGATAAGTTTTTTCTGGAGAACTATTATTCCATCCCTTATCGATGCCGCCTTCTCGAAATCCTGCTGTGCTATAACTTTTTGCTTCTCCTTCTCTTTTTCACCGAGTTGCCTTTCGAGTTCAATAATATCTCTCGGCTTCACATATTCGGCTAAATTAATCATCGCACCTGTTTCATCCAGAAGGTCGATTGCCTTATCGGGCTGAAACCTCCCCTGAATAAACCTATCGGACAATCGCACCGTCGCCTCGATAGCTTCATCAGTGATTTTAATCTTGTGGTGTTCCTCGTAATACGGACGAAGTCCCTTGAGAATTTCGATAGTTTCTTTATACGAAGGTGGGTCAACATAAATGGTCTGGAAGCGACGCTCCAATGCACCATCTTTTTCGATATATCTTCGATATTCCTCTGATGTGGTCGCACCGATAATCTGCAACTCTCCCGATGCCAGCATAGGTTTCAATATATTCGATGCATCGAGAGAACCCTCAGCACCACCCGCTCCGACAATGGTATGCAATTCATCTATAAAAAGAATTATATCGCCATTTTTTTTAATTTCATCTAAAACTTCCTTGATTCTCTCCTCGAACTGACCGCGGTATTTTGTCCCCGCCACCATAGCGGTCAAATCCAATGAAACAACCTTTTTATTTTGAAGTAGATATGGAACTTCCTTTTTAGAAACTCTTTGTGCAAATCCCTCGACGATAGCCGTCTTCCCGACACCTGGCTCTCCGATAAGAACGGGATTGTTCTTTTTACGCCTGCAAAGAATTTGGATTACTCGTTCGATTTCCCTATTTCGTCCGATAACTGGGTCGAGTTTATTTTCTGCCGCTTGCTCTGTTATATCACGCGAGAAACTCTCCAACACCATACTTCTCGAATGTCTCGGTTTCTGCCTCTGACGACCAGCAGACCGAATCGCCACAAGATAACGAACGGCATCTCGGTAGGTCAAATTATATATCGACAATGTATATGCAGATAAATTATTGGATTCCTTTCCTTTCAATATGGCGAGTAGAAGATGTTCCGTTCCCACTCGAGGCGAACCCATATTTCGTGCCTCCGATACGGCGTATTCGGTCATCTTTTGAGCCCGAGAAGTCACTACAATGTTCCCCTGAAAGAAACTTTCATCTCCGTGGTCCATCATTTCCTCGAGTGTTTTCCTGATATCGTCGGGATTTATCCCAGCAGAAACGAGTATCTCTACCGCGGTATTATTCCTATGCCTTAAAATCCCTAATATCAAATGTTCCGGTGCGACAAAATTATCGCCCAGTCGTGCCGCTTCCTCACGAGCGAGTTCCAATACTTTCTTAAAATTATCTGAATACAAAGTCGACATTTTTACACCTCGATTTGATTTATATAAATAGTATATTTATATAATCAAAACTGCAAGTTTTTTATAGATATTTTGTTAAAAAATTCAAATAGTTTTTTAAAAAATACCGCCGAATCGACTTGTTAAAAATTTTTAAAATTATATTTTATAAGTTGTAAGATTATCG
>CAYRNI010000183.1:0-3562 GCA_964425665.1 uncultured bacterium | reverse complement strand
TCTGGAAAGTAAAAATCGATGCGGGCAAGAAGAAGATTTTGAAATACCAGTTCGGCGTGAAATATCCCAAGGACATAACTGTGCAAGGACTTTAAAATTTACCTACTATCTATTTTCGAGTTGAGAATATAAATTTTGCCTTATTTCAAGTATCTTTTCAATCGCGTTCTCGACTTTGACATCACGCGATGTTTTGTCCTTTCGGGTTACGATTTCGACCACACCATCCTTCACCTTTCGTCCGACGGTTATCCTAATTGGAATTCCAATCAAATCGGCATCCTTGAACTTAACACCTGCTCGCTCGTCGCGGTCATCGTAGAGAACATCCACGCCAGATTTTGTAAGTTCATCGTATAGTTTTTCTGCAACATCGGTTATTTCGGGTTTCGTGGTGTCCAGTGCGGTTATAATCACCTCGAACGGTGCAATCGTTATGGGCCATACGATTCCATTTTCATCAGCATATAATTCGATAGCCGATGATAAAATTCTCCCGACACCGATACCATAACTTCCCATTATAATCGGCTTTTGTGAGCCATCGGCGTCAGTGAATGTCGCCCCCATAGCCTCGGAATATTTCGTTCCCAGTTTGAATATATGCCCGATTTCGATTGTCGTTCTGACTTTGAGCGGAGCACCACAGTTCGGGCAACCCTCGCCGTCGTTGACCAGGCGAAAGTCTCCGCGAGCATCGATTTTGAAATCGCCGAGAGTGAAACCGATTATATGATAATCTTTTTCATTTGCGCCCGAAGCGAATTTTTTATCCGATGGAACAGCTTCATCGACTAAAATTTTGATATCTTCGGGAGCATCGATAGGTCCCAAAAATCCTACGGGAACACCGAAAATTTCGAGCACTTCGTCGGGATGAGCGGGACGAATCGGCTCGCCTAAAAACTGCGAAACTTTTTCCTCGTTCAGTTGATGGTCCCCTCGAATGAGCAACATCACAGGATTTCCGCTTTTCTCGGCGATATATACGAGTGATTTCAGCATTTGGTTCTGCGGGAGTTCTAAAAATTTTGCTACTTCCTCCACCGTTTTTAAATTCGGTGTGTGAACTTTTTTGCGCTCGGGGATATCCTTGTATTCGACCTCGACAGGAACACTTTTTGCGACCTCGATATTCGCAGCATATCCACATTTCTCGCAGAATGCGGTTCTATCCTCGCCGGCATCGGATGGCACCATAAATTCCTGCGACTGCCTTCCGCCCATAAGCCCGCTCGATGCTCCGACCACCACAAATTTCAGCCCGCAGCGCTTAAAGATATTGCGATATGCCCGCTCGTGCTTTTTATATGCCTCGTCGAGTTGCTCCCAGTTCGCACAGAGCGAATAGGAATCTTTCATAAGAAATTCACGGACACGCAGAAGTCCGAACCGCGCTCGTGGCTCGTCGCGAAATTTGTTCTGAATTTGATACCATATCTGCGGAAGGTCTCTGAACGAGCGGATTTCATTTCTCGCTATATCCGTGATAATTTCTTCGTGAGTCGGTGCGAGACAAACCTCGCGGTTTTTCCTATCGGTGAATCTGAACATAATTTCGGACATATCCTCCGCGCGACCTGTTTCCTCCCATATCTCGACCGGGTTCAGCGACGGCATAAAAATTTCCTGTCCACCGATTGCATCCATTTCCTCGCGGATTATTTTCATCGCTTTGAGCATAGCCCGCCATCCGAGTGGCAGGAATGTATATAATCCCGCAGCGAGTTGACGAATCAATCCCGCTCTAACCATAAGTTTATGCGAGATAACCTCGGCATCGGAAGGCTCCTCTTTGAGTGTGTGGATAAGTGCTTTATTCCATCGCATTTTTTCTCCTTGTGAAAATTTAGTAAAAGTTATAGAAAATTGCGAAATTGACAACAAGAATTTTTCACTTCGTTATTGAATATATCCACTTGATTTTTTGATAAAATTCGATATTTTAAATTATATATGCTTGGGGGAGGATGATGAAATATTTTATCAAATCGAGTTTTGTATTGTCGATTGTTTTTTCTATTCCATTTATCATTTTTGCACAGACATATATCGATGGTATTTCTATCGAGCAACTGACCGACGGAAGCGGATTGTTAAAAATCTGCTATAAGGCACACAATATATACGATAGCACTATCGCTGTGAACACTCAGGCATCATTTCCAGATACTGAAATATGGAACATTTCTGTCATCACGATACTGGATACGCTTTCGGGATATTCTTCGCCGAATCAGGGATGGCGTGTTTCTGCATCTTCTTATGGTATTGAGCATTGTTTCCTGTGGAATATGGGGAACGATATTGGCGATGCTCAAGAGTGCGGTTTCAGAATGCGGTTCGCCGTATTCGACTCGATTTTGTCGGAATATTCTGTCGTCGATTCATATCAAGTAATGGACACGCTCGAACCTTGGATTCAAACATTCGGTCTCGGCTATCGGCACGGACAACTCTGGATTCTATTTCACAGCGACAGCACTCACGACTGCTGGGTTCGTCCATACTCGATGCCAGATGTTGTTCCTGGTGATAGTTTCCATATCGGCTCGGTGACTGTGGCTCCATCGGATATGACTTTTGCAGGCAACAGACTTTTCTGGACGGAGGATACGAGAACTCTTTTGAAGGAATACGATTTCGAGACAGGAGAATCAAATGTGGTTCGTGGCGATTGGTGGGACCTCCCTGGAACATCCAATCATCTCGCAGGTGCTGCATTCGATGGCGAAAATCTATGGGTGTGTTTCTGCGAGGGAACATTTATCGCTCTCGATACCGCCGATTTCTCGCTCGTGGATACGATGTTCTTTTCCGATTTCGGTGCATCAGTTCCAGCGAGTTGTGCAGATGGTTTGGCGTGGGGACTCGGACTCCTCTGGTGCTACAGCAACGATAACATAGTCTATGGAATCGATGTTCACGAAAAGAGAATAATTTATGAGATACCAACAGGTTCGGTGGTTCTCGCTACCGGTGCGGAAGGTGCCGCCTGGGATGGAACAAATCTCTGGGTGCTCGACTATGGCAGAGGATTTTTATATGAGGTATCTTTATTCCAGCAGATAAGATTTTATTATTCACCCGAGTTCTGTTTTGATAATGTTCCGCCGCTAATCGAGTGGCATTCGCCATCCTGTCCCGATTTCGCCGATACATTTGTCGGCAATGATACTGCCGAAATTATCTGGTCGGTGCAGGATAGTAATCTATCCGGTGGACGAACTATATTGACAATCGAAGATGATTCGCTCGCAGAACTTCCCGCTACGGATACAACTTACGAGTGGTCTGTTTTCCCTTGGTTCGGCTGGGATGGAGCGTTCGACATTTCGATATGGGATAGTTTCGGAAATTACTCGTCTGCAACATCCTGCTTATTTATGATTTCACCATATAATAGAGTCGATAAAAACAAATCCACTCCTGAAAAACTATCTATGTCTGCATATCCAAATCCCTTCAATTCGTCGGTGGAGATTATGGTTTCTGACGGTAGGGGTTTGGTGCGCCAAATCCCTACGAATATTGCGATATACGATGTAAATGGGAATGTTGT
>CAYRNI010000182.1:0-3592 GCA_964425665.1 uncultured bacterium | reverse complement strand
GGCAATCGATGAATCGGATTTCATAGCCGAATTTCTCGAGCATCGATGCGATATACAAAAGTCCCAGCGGCTTGCTCCACAAATCGAACGCCGTGAAATCGTATATCCACGGATTTATCAGGAGAAGTTTTTTCATAACAATTTCAGTCAGATTAAAACGAGTATATATTATTCAAAAATCATCGGGGATTGAAAAAAATATTGCTATTTTTATCTCTTGACCATAAAAATTTAGCGATTATCTTCATAAAAATTTCGATTGGAGAGAATTATGGCAGTCAGGAAAAAAGTTCTTCTATCCGGTATGCAACCTACTGGTATGCTTCATCTCGGCAATTACGAGGGAGCATTGAAAAATTGGGTGGATTTACAAAACAGCGGAAAATACGAGATATATTTCTGTATAGTCGATTGGCACGCATTGACGACAGCATACGAGGATACATCGGGTTTGGTCGAGCGGATATACCAAATCACCGCAGATTACATTGCTGCGGGTCTCGACCCCGAAAAAGTCGCGATATTCGTGCAATCCGATGTAAAACAACACGCGGAACTTCACCTTCTGCTGTCGATGATTACTCCGATACCTTGGCTCGAGCGAGTGCCATCTTATAAAGAGAAAGTCGAGGCACTCGGACTCGATTCGTATGGTTTTTTGGGCTATCCGCTCCTGCAAACAGCGGATATAATAATCTATCGTGCGGATGGCGTTCCTGTGGGGAAAGACCAGTTGCCTCACCTCGAACTCGCCAGAGAAATCGTGCGGAGATTCAACTATCTTTACGGCAATGTCTTCCCCGAACCCGAGGCGTTGCTTTCCGAAGCACCCTATGTCCCAGGGACAGATAGACGAAAGATGAGCAAAAGCTACGACAATCACATATGTATGGGCGACCCGCCGGACAGAATCAAGAAGCGAGTAATGAGTTATTATACCGATGAAACCAAGATTTATAAAGGTGACCCTGGTCATCCGGATACCTGCCCCGTTTTCGCTCTGCTTAAAATTTACGCTCCGGACGAAACTGATAAGATAAAATCCGATTGCGAGAGCGGAAGCACCGATTGGGGATGTGTGAAGTGTAAAAGACTTCTCGCAGATAGAATCATCGAAAAATTTGCACCTTTCAGAGAGAGAAGGGAACAATTGCTCGCCGACAGGGAGCAATTGCGAAAAATATTATCCGATGGTGCGGAGCGTGCTCGAACTCGTGCCGAGGAAACGATGATACTCGTTCGCAAGGCATTGAAAATGTGGAGCGACCAGTAAGGATACAGTCTCGCAAGAAGAACTACTTTTTTATAAATGGATAGCAAAACAGAACTCGTAAAAAATATTTTGCTTGAACTCGCAAAAATTTTGGAGTTTTTAGGCGAGAACAGGTTCAAAATCATCGCGTATCGCAGGGCGGTGCGTTCCATCGAGCAGGCAAACAAACCCATCGAGGAACTCTATCGTTCAGGTGAACTCTCGAAACTTCCCGGTGTCGGCAAAGTAATAGTTGCAAAAATCGGTGAAATTCTCGAGACGGGGAAGTTGAAAAAACTCGAACAGCTGAAGATACAACTGTCCCCAGAAATTTTGGAGATGTTAGAAAAACTCCCGATTTCAGGGGCAAAGGTAAAGTATCTTGTCGAAAATAATATCGATTCAATCGATAAACTGCGAAAATTATACAAATCGAATAAATTGAGCACACTCGCCGAGTTAGGAAACAAGTCGATAAAAATTATAACATCGTATTTTGCCGATTTCTCATAATTTATCCACTCACAGATTATTCGTAGAATTTTAATAATTAGGGCTTGACAATTGCACTTTTTTTTATATTATTATCGGTGCAAGGAGGCAAAATGGATCCAAGTGATGAAAAAGAGTCTATGTTGGAAAGGTATCTATGTTATCGGTCTTTACTTCTTGCGGTGTTCGGCAAGGAGGCACAATCTGAAGCATTGAGGTGGTATTTAAGAAGAAAGCGGGAACAACCTGAAATTCTTCAAAATCGAATGCAACACTGATATTCATACAGGAAAATATTACTCAGATTTCCCCCGAATCACGATAATGCGGGAAGGATTCTATGCTTTTACTAAAATTGAAATGAGGAAAGAGTTGCTTCGTCTCGCTAATTCATATCTTTACATATTTCTATTTATTGTTGCAAATTATATTAAATATTTTAATCGGAGCATTTTGCCAATAATTTTTCTGTTTTCTTGCGAAGTTTTTCATCGGGATTTTTGGCGAGAATGCCTTTCAAAAGCAGTTTCGCTCTGTCGATATTCTTCTGTCGAAATTTTATTTCCGCTTCGAGGTAATCCGCCCACAGCCGCCAGTTCGTATCGCCATATTTTGTTCTGATATCATCGATATAAACGATTGCAGCAGAATCCTGCTTCATTTTATAATACAGTTCCGCAGAAAGATATTGCTTGTGTGCGAGTTTTTCCCTGCAAAGTTTTATCCCCGCCTTTGCACTATCCACAAATGATGACATCGGATAAGTATCCAAAAAGTCATTGTAGGCATCGATTGCTTTCTTTGTGTATTCCTGGTCGAGTTCCGCTCGTGGTGATGCGAGCCGATACGCTTCGCCGAGAAGATATGAAGCCTCCTCGACTAAATCCGATTGAGAATACTGATTTATTAGCCACTTCAACTCGGTAGCCGCAAGCGATGGTTGCCCCGAGGATATGTATGCCTTCGCCGTAAGAAGATGAGCATCATCCGCCCAGACCGATGGAGAATAGCGAAGTTCATTCAGCGTCTCGATCGTCTTGGAGTATTTCCCCTCGTCGAAATACTTTTTTGCTCGATTATAAATTTGTTCGTCGCTCAGCTTACCAGCAGAAACTTTATGCCCCGCACACCCTGCCGTCAAAACGAGCAGAAACAATATTGCTAAATTTCGTATTTTCATAGTATCCAAGATAAATCGCTCGGTGTTAAAGTCAATGAAAAGAAATATTTTAAGTTAAAATTAAAAATCCAAAGCCTGAATGGTAGATAAAAAAGCCTCGATCTATCAGCGAGATTGGTCGTAGCGATTGGCTTATTTATTTTCTCCAACTTTGAACAGTGCGGATATATGCAA
This sequence comes from uncultured bacterium, assembly GCA_964425665.1. GTDB lineage: Bacteria > UBP14 > UBA6098 > B30-G16 > B30-G16 > JAGGZE01. The sequence goes on along the minus strand of CAYRNI010000182.1, from coordinate 494 downwards.
TCCATAAGCGCTGACATCGGAGAAATTCGCCTTGAACCTCGCTTCGAGGTCGATTTTCGGATGAATACTATATCTCGCTCCCATATCCATATGCAGTTCGAGTTTGTTCTTATTCTCATCGGGACGGTTCCATTCATCGGGATATTTCTTCTTGTATAGATTAACACCGAGCCCTCCTCCGAGAAACGGGCGAATTTTCTCGATATCGATATCGTATCTGACTGTCGCGTAAATAGCGATATCTGATTTTCGGACGGTCGCTTCGAGCTCGGTTCTTCCCGCATTCCAATACTCCACGCCTGCATCGAGACCGATTTCCTTAGAGAGATGCCCGAGGTCAGCCCAAATTCCAAACCCGGGGGTAATTCCGTAATCGCTGGAAATATATAACAGTGCTGCTTTCCCCGCGATGGCTTTCATTCCGATATCGGGGCTGAATGCAGATTTTTGCTCATACTGGTTGTATTTTTGTCCGTAGGCGAGAACAATTAAAA
>CAYRNI010000181.1:0-3650 GCA_964425665.1 uncultured bacterium | reverse complement strand
ATATACCATCTATTGCTACCATTCGATTGAACCATTATGCTTTTACTGCTGCCTACGGTAAATCCTGTTGTGCCAGATATATCCTCAATGTAACTACCAGAAGGACTTTTAACAGTGATATTCCCATTCGAAAAATTCTTGATTACATATATTCTTCCCTTTATGCCAACAGATGGAGGAAGAAAAACATATGTGGTAGGGGAATCTTGATCTGTAACAACAACTGTATAATCATTTTCTCCAACATAATAGGTTGTATCTGTTTCCACAATCGGCAATGCAAACGACCCATTGCACTGTAAATTAGAATGAGGATTTGGGTCGTTTATACTTAGTTTTCCTCTTTTCCAACCCACCGAATCGGTGAAAAATGCGGCAACATGATCCTGCGTTACCCTAACTCGATTACCAAATGCAAAAGAATAACCAGCACCTGTTCGTATCGTATCTTCGTCACCATCTATTATGATAGAACATTCAACATTATTTATAAAACTCGAATCCCCTGCACGAAAGATACGATTTTTCACTCCACTGTTTATAGCACTATACGATGAATTATCTATTTTATTTCCGATAAACCCATAATCGCCATCGATTACATTGGTATCGCCACCTGAAATTAGATAGAGTCCCTACAAAAATCTGTCGGCAAATTTATCATCACTATCACCATTTATAATAGTATGAATAAAAAAATAAATTGCAAGGGCTTTAATTTCAATTATATAGTTAAAGTGCGATAGATACTCTTAGTTCGCGAGGAGAATAAATTGAAAGTTATCCCCTAAAAAATGCTGTGTTTTGAACAATAACTCAATTATATTTCAAAGGTGGAAGGAGCATCAATATGAATACGAAAGTCTTACCAATATTGTTCGTTGTTATCTTTTTCTCTTTTGTTTTTGGGCAATCTGAGGTCGAGCGAACAGGAATCGCACTCGGATATATGACCACGCCGAATTCGTTTGTGTATCGCTCTACTTGGAGCGAGAACAGTGCAATCGATATCTGGATTGATTTGCCCGAGATTTATCTCGGCGATAATGACGGTTTCCAAGTCGGTGCGGGTGCAGGATATGCAATGTTTATTGATAAACAGGAATATTTTTGTTTTATGTTGCGTCCGCAAGTGGATGTCGCATATATATCGGAAATTACGGACTATTCACAAATCGGTTTGGGTGTGGCGGCATCAGCAGTTGCATATTTAGATAGTTTAGGCATCCCCGATGTCGATATTTACGCTGGAATATCGCTCGGCTCGGTGGCAAGGTTTGGCGATGGTGCAAAAACATTCGATTTAATCCTGTTGAAAGAAAAACCGTTCGGAATATTACTCGGCGTGATGAAATATTTTTGACAACAAAAATCGAGTATATTACATCGATAAAATAACGCACAGGTTTTAAAATTCAGGCTCCGAGATTTTAGTTTTTATGTTTAATAGCAAATTTGCTCAACGATAGCAGAGGTGTTCCTATGAAACTTTTGAAAATACGCAAAAAAGAAAGCGAGGAGGAAAGACTTCGCGAGATTTTACGCAAAGTTCGGAAAATCGACATCACCACACGGAAGATGGTTCAAGAGATTTTCTCGGGTGAATATCATTCTGTGTTTCGTGGGAGAGGAATGGAGTTTTCCGAGGTGAGGGAATATCTTCCCGGGGATGATGTCCGCACCATCGATTGGAATGTCACCGCGCGAATGGGGAAAGCATTCGTAAAAATCTTCGAGGAGGAAAGAGAACTCACGGTGCTTATCGCTGCGGATATGAGCAGGTCTTCCGCATTCGGCACGAGGAATGAACTCAAACGAGAAATCGCTGTGGAAATTTCTGCGCTTCTTGCATTTTCCGCGATAGAGAACAGCGACTTGGTGGGACTTCTGATGTTCACCGACAGGGTGGAAAAATTCATCCCGCCGAAAAAGGGCAAACTGCATTCTTTGAGAATCATTCGCGAACTTCTCGGTTTCGAACCGACCCACGAGCAGACAAATATCGGCGATGCACTGCAATATTTGTATCGTCTCCTGAAACACTCTGCCATCATTTTTGTGATTTCGGATTTTTTAGATACCGATATCAAGAAACCGTTGGCGCTACTCGCAAACAAACACGATGTCATTCCTGTTGTTATCTCCGACCCTGCGGAACATAGATTTACTAATGCGGGCGTTGTCATTCTCGAGGATGCCGAAACCGGCGAGATTATCGAGGTAGATACATCTGATAAGACCGCTATAAATACTTTCAAAGAGCAAACTCGATTGGAATTCGAACAGCAGAAAAAACTTTTCGCATCCGTAGGAGTCGATGCCGTATATATAAATACCGATGAGGACTATGTGAAATCGATGGAAAAATATTTCAAGATGCGAGCAGGAAAACTCAGATAAACGCAAAATTCCCGATGAAAAACTTATAAACTTTATCCGCGATAACTCTATCGCAAAAAATCACTTATATTTGACTTTTAATATTTATTTATTAAATTTAAAATGTTAAATAGAAATCGAGGTTATAATGAAAATATGGATTACTTTTCTTGCATTTATTAGTATTATCTTTGCCGATGGTGGATTCGCTTATCTTCAAATCACCGATGATGGTAGGATTTTTGCCAGCGACTATCGTGGAACAGGGATTTATCAAATCGACAAAAACATTTCATCTATCGGCGAACCGCAATACACCCGTGGAAGACACGCCACGCTTTGGGGCGATTTTCTTCTATTCAAAAAAATTACATCTGAAGGACAAATTCCGTGTATATACGATATTTCAAATCGGCGGATTTACGAACTTCTTTCGCCTGTGCCAAGTTGCGGAGTTCCACAACCAATCGGCGACACACTAATCATCCCGGAGGGAAACAAAATATTAGTTTGGTCCGGCGATGTAATCCTGAAAACACTTTATGCCGATTGCTCTATCCAGTGGGTCTCTGTCGATACTGTTCACAGGCGAATCGCATACATCGATGATGATGGCTACATCGTAATTCAAGGCATAGACGACGATAGTTTCGACAAAATTTTGCCATCTTTGGGGTATATGCCACAATGGAATCGCGATGGCACGAGACTGGCTCTCATCGGTTCGGATGGTATCGTCGTTGCGGATGTGGAAACGCAGAAATTCTGGGAGTTCAAACAAGGTCGGAATTTCGTCTGGGATACCGATGGCGATGGTATTTTCATTCAGCAGACATTCGATCACGAATATATCGTCGATTCATCGGAAATTTACTATTGGATACCCGATGAGCAGACGATAAGATTGACCAATACATCAGAGATAAACGAGGGAATGCCTGCGATTTCGCCCGATGGTAGCAAACTGGCATTCATCTCACTGCCCGATGGCGATATATACACAGCCGATATGGTTAGAGATGGCACGATTTATCTTGGAGCATATCATTTCATCGCCGATGGTGGAGATTGCCCGATTATTCCGTATAGTAAGCCTGTGTATAATGGGAAAAGCGATTTATGGGTGCCGTATCTTCACCAGAAATACGATGTTCCCGATTATTTCAACGGTTCGGCGAGTTGCGGACCGACATCGGCATTGATGGGAATCCAACGGTATAATAGGCTTCCACCGCATCCTATTACCTGCTCGAATCCATATACTCATACAC
>CAYRNI010000180.1:0-3698 GCA_964425665.1 uncultured bacterium | reverse complement strand
AAATTTTAGGTGGTGATAAAAAATGTCGGAAATAATGCTATCCATCGATGACCTCTGGGTAGAGGTCGGTGGGAAAATTGTAATAAAAGGTATCTCGCTGGAAATACCTGTGGGTGAAACATACGCCCTTTTCGGACCTAATGGTTCGGGCAAAAGCACACTGATTCGAACTATTATGGGATTTTCCGCATATAAAATTATGAAGGGGAAAATATGCTTCCGCGGAAAAAATATTACGAAATTATCGCTTTCGGAGCGAGCAAAACTCGGTATCGGGATGTCCTTTCAGGAGGCACCTGCTATCACCGGTGTTAAATTGAACCAACTGCTACAGGTTTTGAAGAGCGATAACGAAAATATCGAAGAGATAGCAGACAAACTGAAAATGACAGACCATCTTATGAGGGAACTCAATGTCGGCTTTTCGGGAGGTGAAAAAAAGCGCTCGGAGATTCTTCAATTGATTGTGCAAAATCCCGATTTGGTTCTGCTCGATGAACCGGAATCCGGCGTGGATATCGAAAATATAGAGCTTCTCGGAAAATTTGTCGGCAGACTTTTGCAAAAAGACATACCTCACAATGAAATACTCGGCGATGGTCGTTCCAAATCTGGCTTGATAATAACTCACACGGGGCATATTCTCAATTATGTTCCAGCGGACAAAAGTTTCGTTATGATTAACGGGAAAATAGTATGTGCTGGAAATTCCGCCGAAATTCTAACCCAAATTCACGATTACGGTTTCGGCAATTGCGAGGAGTGCTTTCGGCAGGAAGTAGCCAAAGACTTCAAGGGGGAAAACTGCGATGAATAAAGATGAACTCAATAGAGAAGATATCGAGAAGATGGAGCGTGTCGGATTGGAACCGGACGAAAAGGGTAGAGCGGGAACATTCACTGTCATCAATGATGAAATCGACAAATCGAGAGCGAAAACAGATGGCGTCGAAATTCTCGGTATCTCGCAGGCATCGAAAAAATACGACTGGGTGAAAGATTATATCTGGCAACTGGTGGACCCTCACAAGGACGAATTCACCGAGCGAGTGTGGAAATACGAGCAGGAACACGGTCCAGTGGGACAGTTTTTAAGATTTAAGAAAGGCACTATCTCGAAGGAACCGTTCCAGAGTTGCTTTTTCATAAAGCTCGATAGATTCATCCAGACGGTTCACAACATCATAATCGTGGAGGACGACGCCGAATTTCACATCATCAGCGGTTGTGCTGTGGCATCGTATGTCAACTCTGGAATGCACATCGGGATAACCGAGATATATCTTGCGAAAAATGCCACGCTTTCATACACGATGATTCACGATTGGGCGCCGGAGATGGTCGTCCGTCCGAGAACAGGGATTAGAATAGACAGCGGAAGCAAATTTTTCTCGAACTATATCTCGCTTCGCAGCACGAAAATAACGGAGATGTATCCGACAGCGCATCTTGTCGGCGAGAACGCTATGGCGAAATTCACCTCGCTCATACTCTCGCCGCCGAACTCCATATACGACCTCGGCTCCCGCGCGTATCTTTCTGCACCGAAAACATCGACGGAAATTATTTCGCGAGTTATAACGAAGGGCGGAAAGGCGGTATCCCGCGGGCATATTATCGCCGAGGCGCCCGACACACGCGGACATCTCGAATGCAATGGATTATTTTTATCCGATGATGGCTATATCGATGCTGTGCCAGAACTAACTGCGAAAGTTCGCGATACAGACCTCTCACACGAAGCAGCTCTCGGAAAAATCGACGAGGAAAAACTGGAATATCTTATGTCGCGAGGACTCTCCCGCGATGAGGCTACCCAGATGATAATCAAAGGCTTTCTCGATGTCGACATACTCGGTCTTCCACCCGCACTCGAAAAGGAGGTTAAATACAATCTCGATTTGATGGAACAGGAAGCATTATGAGTGCATTTTCTATAATTTCGATTTGCTATCTACTTTTGCTTGTTTTATATCACAAATCATAGTAAATTAAATTCGATTTTAATATCAACAGAAGGAGAGCTTAGATATGTCCGAGCAGAAGATAGTCGAGTGCGTTCCGAATTTTTCTGAGGGCAGAAACATTAGAGTAATCGAGCAAATCGCCGATGTGATTAAATCTGTCGATGGTGTAGAACTAAAAGATATAGACCCAGGTGCCGCAACGAATCGAACAGTAATCACTTTCATTGGGAATCCCGATGGTGTAGTCGAGGCGGCATTTCAAGCAATCAAAAAGGCAGCAGAACTTATAGATATGCGGAAACATCACGGCGCTCATCCGAGAATGGGTGCAACGGATGTATGTCCATTCGTTCCCGTGACTGGTGTCACAATGGATGATTGCATCGAGCTGGCGAAGAAACTCGGCGAGCGTGTCGGCGAGGAACTGAACATACCGGTATATCTCTACGAGTATGCTGCGACATCGCCCGAGCGAAGAAACCTCGCATATGTGCGAAGAGGCGAGTATGAAGGATTGCAGGAAAAACTCGCCGACCCGAATATGAAACCCGATTTCGGACCCGCGAAATTCGACGATTCTGTCGCAAAAACGGGTGCAACCGCTATCGGTGCGAGAGAGTTCCTAATCGCTTACAACATCGATTTGAACACCACAGAGAAAAACTACGCGACGGATATCGCATTCGAGTTGCGTGAGAAAGGTCGCTCGGCAAGACGCGGAAATACCGAACCGTTCTATTTCCGTGGGAAAATAATTCGATACAGAGAAAATGAATTTCCCTGCGGCGATTGTGATTTCGTCGCTAAGACATTCGCCGAACTCGAAGAACACACTCAAAAATCTCACGGATACTCGATTAGCGAGTTGCTGAAACTGAACAATCTCGACCCCGACCATATAATCGGCAAGCCTGTGAAAAAAAGCGGGCTGTTCAAATTCTGCAAGGCGATTGGCTGGTTCGTAGATGACTACAAAATCGCTCAAATCTCGATAAATCTGACGAACTATAAAGTGACTCCACCTCATATCGTTCTCGAAAAGGCTCGTGAACTCGCTGCGAAACGAGGAATAGTAGTCACCGGGAGCGAAGTCGTCGGATTGATACCATATCCGGCGATTATCGAGGCGGGGAAATACTATCTTCGCCGTCAGGACAAATCCACGGGGATACCATCGCAGGACATCATCCACTATGCGATTCGGTCGATGGGATTGACCGATGTAGCGGAATTCGACCCTGCCGAAAAGATAATCGGTCTGCCGAAAATTCCGGACAATGCGCTCGTGAAGCTGACCACTCGGGAATTTGTCGATGAGGTTTCTCGTGAGTCTCCTGCACCGGGAGGTGGTTCTGTCGCGGCGCTTGCGGGGGCAATCGGCTCGGCTCTGGCGTCGATGGTGGCAAATCTCACCGCCAACAAAAATCCCGCGGGCGAATTCAAAAACAAACTAATCGACATAGCCGAAAGAGCCCAAAAGGTCAAGGACGATTTGATTCGTGCTGTCGACGAGGATACACAGGCGTTCAACGACTATCTCGATGCTGTGCGGATGCCGAAAAAAACAGAGGAGGAAAAGCGACTACGCAACGAGGCTATTCAGTCGGGTTTGAAGAAAGCGGTTGCGGTTCCATTAGCGACGGCGAAAAGTTCTTTCGAGGCGCTGAAACTCGCGGCAGAAATCGCCGAAATCGGCAATAAAGCATCCGTTTCCGATGCTGGTGTCGGTGC
>CAYRNI010000179.1:0-3723 GCA_964425665.1 uncultured bacterium | reverse complement strand
ACAAGAAAAGATGTTATGCGCCATATGCTGGAAGGCAAAAATATCGGACTGACTGTTGGAAGACAAGGACAAGTTGTTGGACTTAAACAGTTATGGAATTTAGTTTTTATTACTGAAAACATAGTTGACCTTAATCTTTATTATAGAGGAGGTGAATTGCTTTTCCCCCTCTATCTCTATCCCGATAATGATAAAAAAGACCTTCTCGGCGAACAACAAAGCGAGAAAAAACCGAATATTCCCGACGAAATATTTGAAAAATTGGCTTCGGCTTACGGAGAAAAACCGACGCCCGAGGATATTTTATATTACATATACGGAGTTTTTTACAGCAACATATATCGCGAGAAATACGCGGAGTTTTTGAAAATCGATTTTCCTCGTGTTCCTTTCACATCCGATTTTAAGGTTTTTAAGAGAATTGGTGAACTCGGCAAAAGACTCGCGGATTTACATCTTCTCAAAAGTTCGCTTTTAGATGTGCCCATTGCAAAGTATCACGGAGTCGGGGACAACAACAAAATCGAACGAGTGAAATACGACGAGGCACAGCGAAGAATTTACATAAACGACGATAAATATTTCGACAATGTCGCGCCAGATGTCTGGAATTATCACATAGGCGGATATCAGGTTCTTCAAAAGTATCTGAAGGACAGAAAAGGCAGGATAATGGACGATGCACCGCGATATTGTCGGATAATCACCGCCATAGCGAAGACGATAGAGATTCAGGATGAAATCGACAGAATCTATCCCGATATAGAAACAGCGACAGTCGAATTTTCTCGCGATTAAATCTTTGCATTCGCAGAAATCGAGGTTATTTTCTATCCCGATAATGATTTTGCTCGCAGGGGCATTATGGCAATCGATTTTAAGAAAGAACTAAATCCTCGGCAATACGAGGGCGTTATGGCGACCGAGGGACCCGTTCTCGTTCTGGCGGGTGCAGGCTCGGGGAAAACCCGTATGCTGACTTATAAAATCGCCTATCTCGTGTATGAATTAGGGGTCGACCCGCACTCGATTCTCGCGGTGACATTCACAAACAAGGCGGCGAACGAGATGCGGGAGCGTGTCGAGTATCTGCTCGGTCGCGAGATGAAAAAATCTTGGCTCGGGACATTCCATTCGATTTGCGGGAAAATACTTCGTATCGATGGCGAATCGGTGGGCATCCCAAACGACTATGTGATTTACGATGCCGATGATTCACGCCAGTTGCTCAAGGAAATAATTTTAGAATTCGGTCTCGACCCGAAGCAAGTCGATGTGAAAAAACTTCAGTCGGCGATTAGCAACCTCAAGCGTAAAATGCAAACCCCCGAGCAGTTCGATAGTTATGCCACAAAACCCGGCGAGAAGACATTGAGCAAAATTTATTTCACATATCAGGAGTTACTTCGCAAGGCTAACGCTATCGATTTCGACGATATGATTACGATGACAGTGCGGCTGCTCGCAAAGAGCGACGATATTCGGCGAAAATACTCGGAGAAATTTCAATATATTCTCGTCGATGAGTTTCAGGATACGAACGAGAGCCAATTCGCTATGCTTCGGCATCTGACGATGCTTCATAGAAATATCACAGTGGTCGGCGATGATGACCAGTCGATATACTCCTGGCGAGGTGCTCGTGTGAAAAATATTTTGGAATTTCCGCAGTATTATAAGGGTTGCAAGACGATTCGGCTCGAACAGAACTATCGCTCGACAGGATACATACTCGAAGCGGCATCCGGCGTGATTAGGAACAATCGGATGCGTCATAAGAAAAAATTGTTCACCGATGCCTCTGCGGGGGAAAAGGTTACTGTCGCGAGATTGCTCGACGAGTATGCAGAGTCGGAATTTGTGGTGGAAAAAATAGAGGAGATAATCCGTAGTGGCGTTGCGGCGGGCGATATCGTGATTCTCTATCGAATCAATGCTCTCTCGCGTGTGTTCGAGCAGAAACTTCGCGAGCATAATATCCCGTATGTAGTAGTCGGTGGTGTGGGCTTTTACGAGCGTGCCGAAATCAAGGATATTCTCGCATACCTCCGCCTTCTTGTCAATCCTGCGGATGACCTCTCTTTCCGTCGGATAGTGAATCGTCCGAGGCGAGGTATCGGAGCGGGAACTGTCGGCAAAATAGCGGACTTCGCTCGCGAATCCGATATGTCTATGTTCGAGTTCATCAGCAGTGGTGTTCCATTGCCGATAAGCAAACGGACATTGTCGGCTGTCAGAAATTTCACCGAGATGATGCGTAAATTCGGGCAGGATATCGAAAAGGTTGCACCATCGGAACTAATCGGCAGGATAATAAACGAGACAGGATATTTGAAAATGCTCGCCGAGGAGGATTCCATTCAGGCGAAGGCGAGAATCGAGAATTTGAGCCAATTGGTGAATGCTGCCACCGATTTCGAATCGGGCAATCCAGAACCGACGGTGCGGAATTTTCTATCATCCATTACATTGATGACCGATGTCGACCGGTGGTCGCATTCCGACGAGACGGTTAACCTTATGACGATTCACGCGGCGAAAGGTCTCGAATTCGATACTGTTTTCATCGTCGGACTCGAGATGGGGATATTTCCGCTTGCGAGAACGCTCGACGATGATGCTCAGCTCGAGGAAGCACGCAGACTTTTCTATGTGGCAATCACGAGGGCGAAAAGGCGGGTGTTCATCACGAATGCTGTTCAGCGAAGTCGTTTCGGTTCTGTCAGCCAGATGGGGCAATCGCCGTTTCTTGAGGAACTTCCTGAAAAAGCGATACTCCAACTCGATTTAGTTCCGAAAAGTTCCATTTATCCAAATAGTTTTGCCGATTATGGTTTATCGCACAGAGAACCGAATAGAACGCGAAGAGTTCACGGCGATGGCAACAGATTTTCGCAAGGAATGAAGGTAAATCACCAGTTTTTTGGGAAGGGAGTTATCAAAAGTGTTCGCGGCGCTGGTAAAGATGCTGTTATAACGGTCGATTTCGATAGGTTCGGCAGAAAAAAGTTGGTGGCAGGTTTCGCAAAATTGAAAATTTTGAAATAATTTTCCCATTCCATTATGATTTATAAAAGGATGGCATATAGTGCGGTGCTTTTGGCACTCGGGGTCGGTTTGGGCTATGCATTAGCCTGGATACCGAATATCGAACTGGTGAGTTTTGTGTGCGTGCTTGCGGGTTTTATGCTCGGTGCCGAATGGGGAATTATCGATGGTGCTTTGATATTTCTATTGTATTCGTTTCTATCGCCGTTTGGTATGGCACCGTTGCCTTTGTGGATTGCTCAGGGAATCGGCGGTGCATTTTTAGGTTTTTTGGGCTATTTGTGGGGAACTCGTTTGAAAAAACCCCTGTTTGCGATGGCACTGGGCATATCGGGAACGCTTGTCTACGACCTGCTGACAAATCTCGCGGGGTTCTTTTCTTTCCCGACAAAAAATACATTTATCGTCTATATCGTGAGCGGATTATCGTTCAGTTTGGTTCATATTATCGCCAATGGCGTAATTTTTGCGATATTGTTTCCCATTATAGCGAGAAATTATCTCAAAAGACATAAAATTCCGATGAAATAATGAGTATTTTTAGGTTCTCGTTTTAAAATAAAATTGACAGCGCTTATTTTTCATCCTTTATTCATATTCAAGAAGGAAGAAACAAGGGAATGAAAATGAACACATCCAATGCGGAAGGATATAGGTTTATTTCGGCGATTATTT
>CAYRNI010000178.1:0-3736 GCA_964425665.1 uncultured bacterium | reverse complement strand
TCAAAATAATTTTCATTTTGATTTCATATATAATGCTCTGTTATTCAGATAGTTTTCAGGTTCAATTGGGTATACAGAATGCCGAGATTACTTTGGCAGATTGGTATAACTATTTTGGAATATCGCCTTCGGCGAGCGATGGATGGGATTCTTTCGATATGAGAAATATGTTTTCCCCGGAGCCACATTATATCGACCTTTATTTTCCGCACGACGACCCCGACCGACCAGATTACTGGCTTCCACCTTATTCCGGCAAGTATTCTTCCGATATTCGAAACGATTCGTTCGCGGAAAAAATTTTCTATTTCGATATTTATTCGACTTCGACAAGTGCGGAGAGTATTGCTCTCTTTTGGGTAGAGTTGGATTCGGTTGCACCGACATATAAAATCGAAATTTCCCCGATTCACGAGAGCGGAGTAAATATTTTCTCGCAGGATACTTTATGGCAAAACATTGCACCAGGAGTTCATTATTACACTGTTGATGTAAAGAAGAATGCTTACAGTCATATTATCACTCTACCTGAAAATATTTTTCTGAAAATCGGCGAGAAAGTCTGGATAAAAACATATCTCGTCGGTCCTTCAGATACATTGGAAATTTTTCCGCAGATAACTATTTCGGGCGATGCAGCAAATATTTTGGGTAATATGGTCGAGGGCATTCATAACGGCATTTCCACAATAACCACAAATTTCAGAGGATTTTCAGATACTAATTCGGTTGTGGTCTATGGAATTGGGCAAACTATTCGGATACCGATTTACCGGGGATGGAATTTGATTTCATTCCCTGTGATGCCATCGAACCCTGTGATGGAATTCGTTATGGGAAATCTTTATCAATTTGTATATGTCTATGATAAAGAATCCGATAATTTTTTTGTTCCTGAAAGCATAAGAACTGGTGAAGGATATTTTGTTTTTTCAAATTCGGATACTATATTAGAATTTGTGGGCGATGCGGTTCCGACAGTAAATGTGAACTTGCTGCCGGGTTGGAATGTTATAGGCGGACCTGCATTTCGAGTAAATTGGAGCGATATCATTCACGATTCGGATGGTATTTATCTGTCTAAAATATTCGAACTGTTAGGAAATAATTATTTTCCGGAGAAATTTCTTTCGCCTGGATACGGTTATTGGGTATTTGTATCGGATAGTATAACTTTAACTTTGACTCCATAGGGGAGGTTTAAAATGAAAATGTTGCTGGATAATTATTTTAGATGTGGCACTGCGTTGAAACTTTCTATCGTTGTTTTTTTGATTTTCACATTGGTTGGAATAGCGATTGCTACATTTTTTTACGAGGATTTCAACGACCTGAGTAAATGTGATGCCACAAAAACCACAGGTGGCTGGAAGGTCCCAGATTCTATCGGTTATCATCGGACAAAGCCACCGCAGGAAAGAACGACAGCGGGCTGGACGAACACAACGGGCGAACCGCAAAAAATAGCGATATCTGGTGATATAGCATATTGTGCGAATATATCTGGAATCGTATCGGTTCGAATATCGTCCGGAAGTGAGCTGAATTCTGCCAATCTTTCTGGTGGCAACTGCGTAGATATCGATATCTCCGGTGGTTATGCGTATGTCGCCGCCACAAATCTTCTATCGAAAGTCAATCTGAGCAGCTTTACCGAAGCGGGAACAGATGCAATAACAGCATATGGTGTTGCTGTAAAAGGCGGGTATGCTTATGTCGGTTCGGGGACAAACGGTTTGCGAAGTGTCAATATATCGACGATGACGACTTCGAGCACTGCGTCTTGGACGAGTTGCGATGCCCGCGGAGTAGCGATATATGGAAACTATGCCATTGTTGCAGATGCAACTTATGGTGTCGCTGTTGTGGATATTAGCAATCCAACCTCTCTTACTCATAAATACACTACTACACTTGGAACAGGTGGATATTATCTCGCGGTTTCCGATACTCTCGCGGCGCTGGCAGCCGACGATAGCATATACATTCTCGGTTTATCAAATATCGGGACATCTCTAAACATAATAGCGAGACTCGGCTCTAAGGGAAATGCTTATGATTGCGAGTTTTTCGAGGATAAACTTATGGTCGCCGATGGGAATTCAGGGGTTTCCGTGTATTATATGAATAGAGATTCAGTTAAATATGCATATATGATGACCACTGCTCCCAAAAATGCATCGGGCGTTTCAGATAAGGGCATTGCAAAAACTGAGGATGGACTTTTAGTTGTCGCAGATTCTAATGGCGTTCAATTTCTGAAAACAGGGGACATTCAACCTGCCAGCGCTTGGGCTGGAACATCTAAGGTGGGCGATGCAATCGCTCTCGCTTACTCAAATAATTATATTTTTGTAAGTTGTCAAACAACAGGATTGATTTCAGTAGATATTAGTTCTATCGCAGAAACTCTAAAAGCATTGGATACGCTCGGAGGAGCACCATCTCTCGGTATCGATGCCGAAGGTGATAAAGTATATCAATGCAGAGGAACTGTTAGCCCAAATTTTAGAATAATAGATGCCTCGAATTCATCTGCTCTTTCCGTAGAGGATGACACGACCTTATCAGTTACCGTTTGGGATGTCGATGTCGTCGGGAATTACGCATATCTTGCTTGTTCCGATGGTGTCAAGATGGTAGATTTGACTGATTGGAGCACAGACTATACATATACTTCTACTTCTACCTGCGTTTCTATCTTGGTTGATGGTGATTATGTATATGTCGCTGCGGGAGAGAGCGGATTATTGATTTTAAGTTCTACCGACTTGTCATCTGTCGGTTCGTATGATACAGGTGACCTTGCCTGGGGACTTGCAAAAAGTGGAAATTACTGCTATATAGGTGACAAAACTGGAGGATTATACAAGATAGATGTTTCAAATCCAGCATCTCCGAGTGTTTCAGGAACTGGATGGAGCTCCAACCCTATAGATACATCTTCATTTCACGGTCAGCCTGTGGATGTAAATATTTATGGCGATTATCTTCTCGTAGGACTTCTCGAGAGCGCGGATAATGATTTAAAACTCGTAAGAATATCCGATGGAAATATTTCATATTCCTGCCCATCGGGCACCTGGCTCGCCGAGGATGCTGTCGGAGTAGGGAATTATGTTGTTCTCGCCGACTATGAAAACGGAATAAAGGCTTGGAAAATCCGTGGCGATGTCACAGACACACTGGATAATAATACAGTTTTACACTCGAAACAAATTAATGGGAGCAGTTTCCGATATGTTCACTGGCGGGCAAAAAACACACAGGATGGCTCGGATACAAATCCTGTGGATACCATAACATACAGACTTTTATACGGCAATTCTACACCACCTTCTGAGACATTACTAATAATGAATAATGATAACGACCCTCCGGATGGTCCTGGTGGGCGAACATACTACGACCTCGGGCAATCATATAATCTACTTTATTGGTATGCGGAAATTGTCGAGCATAGAAATTATCCCACAGCGTCGGATAGCGTTTGGTCGGTCGATTCTATAGAAATCGAATACAGAACGACCGCCGGACTTTTGCGAACAGCCACGAGTGAAATCTCCTACGGATGGGGCGACAGTGTTGGAATTATATTCGATACATCTGCTGCAATCGGTATCGACCCGCTCGATATTCCTGCATCGGGCGAGGCTTCGCTTTATTGGGAAATCGATGGAGCGAGATATTCTACCATTAGTCTCCCATACAACGAGCCCGTTCCAGAACTGAAACT
>CAYRNI010000177.1:0-3742 GCA_964425665.1 uncultured bacterium | reverse complement strand
TTGCCCGCCGTCGCTTATGGATAATTCGACTCTTTCAAAAACAAAGTTGTAAAAAAATAGTTTTATCCTTTATTTTGTCAATAATTATTTTCATTTTCTTTGAAAATAAAATAAATTTTCAGTTGTGATATATTAATAAATTTATATAATTTTATGAAAAATGTAGAGGTATTTTTATGAAATACTTTGTAATATTCTTTCTAATTTCGTTTGTTTTCGCTACACCTTACTGGAATTTCGAGAAAATGGAGAATTTTGCCTCCAGTTATTCTCGCTATGAAAGTGCAAATTCTAAAAACATTTCAGTTCGCTATACTCCATCTATACGCACGAGTTATCCTGTGGATTTAGCAAACGCCTGCGAATTCGTAGCCGATTGGCAACTGGCAGATTCCGACTCCGTCGATTATGGCGGCATTATCGAGGCTGAAACAGGCGAACTTCGCGATGTTATCCAGACGGACAACACACAGGAGTCGGTAATTATATGGTCTATTTTCCGAAATTTTTTCAACTCTGACATATTCGATTCCAATCTGACGCTATCTCTGATTTACATCGACCATTTCCCTGCATACAACGAAGAAATCGATGAATATAGTTTCTATTACCCTGTGTGGAATTCGGGATTGGCGATGTTGATGACAAAGTATTATACCCAGACTTATGGCGATTCATCGCTCCTCGGTTATGGAGATAGCTGCGCTCGATTCGTAATCGATAGCCTTCTGCCTCTGGACACGGCTTATCCGCTATACAATTTGCTGCATTGTCTTGTGAATTCTTTCGTCGCTGGGTGTCTCGCCGAATACGGACAATTCAGAGAAGACGATTACTATATCGATAGAGCAGAAAGTATCGCTGTTCGGTCGAAAGACTGGGCGGAAATGCACGCGGATACAGCCTACGGGATGCCGATTTGGGCGATGAGTTCGGGAACACTCGTATGGGGGCTGATAAAATCGTATTTTTCCCATCATCCCGATGAACTCGACGATTGGATTGCCGAATTTGTCGAGCCTTATGTCCCCGATTACGCACCGCCTCCGGATGAATTCGATTCATATATCTGGGATAATTCATGGAATATCTGGTTCGCAAATGGATATAGAGCATTGAGCGAAGCCACAGAAGATACCTCTTTCTATCGGAAATATCGCTGGATAGTGGACTATCTTCTCGCACAGGATACCGATTTCGACGGCGGAATACCAGCCTCGGCAGTCCATAGCGATACGATGGATATGACTTGGGTGACGACATATCTCGCATTTATGGGGCTCGAAGGAATATGGGATTCACTTCCCGAAAGCGATGCAGGAGCGATTAAGATTGAACAGATTGGCAATATTCGACCATACTATATACCCGGCGATACGATTACGATTTTGTCGGAAACGGCGAACTGCGGGACGGATACGATTTCATCTGTTCGCTCGGCTATTACAATCGATGATGATACGATTTCAATACGAACAGACGATATTCTGCTGGGGCAATCGGTTTTCGATACGATTCATTGGATACCCGATTTAGGCGGTGATTTCACGATTAGGTTGACAGTCGATTGCGATGGCGATATGAATTTAGAGAACGATACGATTTCTTTCCCAATTCATATTACACCGATGCTTTCTCTTACCGGTTTTCTCGAGGATTCTGCGGGAACGCGAGTAACGGGTTCGCTTCTATTTTACTCGATGTTCGATTCGACCGAACCGTTGGCATCGGCGGAAATCGATAGCCCAGGCGAGGATTTCGATGTCGTCTTGCCGCAGACACATATACGGGTGAAAATAAATCCCGAGTTTCCATATCCATCTTTCTGGCTGGACTCTGTGGATATCTCGGCGCTCGGCGACGAATGGCTCATAATAGTTCCATATCCTCAGGTGCTTGTGGTCGAGGACGATAGCGACACATATC
Source organism: uncultured bacterium (assembly GCA_964425665.1). Classification (GTDB taxonomy): domain Bacteria; phylum UBP14; class UBA6098; order B30-G16; family B30-G16; genus JAGGZE01. The sequence continues at coordinate 1,816 of CAYRNI010000177.1, read as the reverse complement.
GGGATTACTTTACGAGTTCGCTGGACAGTATCGATATTCTCTATTCCATATGGGATAGAAACGATGGAGAGATAAATTTCGCTATGCTCGAACCTTTTCGTTGGCGAACAATTCTATGGTTCACCGGCGATGAAACCGAATCCACATTGACCGCCGATGATAGAAGATTTCTCGCCGATTTCATCGATTCTGGTGGCAGAGTTATTCTGACAGGACAGTATATCGCCGAAGATATTTTCGGAACAGATTTCTGGAGCGACTATATTTCCGCCGACACCACGGGTTCTGGTGAACCAGTTCTTTTATACGATGTATTCGACGAGACGCGGATAATTTCCACTTGTGGCGCTGGCTCTGCATTAAATCAAATATCTGTGGACTGGATGATGCCGCCAGCAGATGCTACCCCTTGGCTCGTAAAATCGTCATCTGCTCCGGATACTAATGTAGTGGCGTTCAGCAGAAACTTTTCAAGCGGTGGAAAGATTTTATTTTCCGGTCTCGGTTTCGAGGGTATAGGTAGAATTTCTCCTGTTCAGGAGAGTCGAACGGAGTTTTTCGGAAAAATTTTCTGCTGGGCAAATCCTGCTGGCGTAATCGAGAATAAAAATGCAAAAGTTCCGCAAAATATACAGATTTTTGCATATCCGAATCCGTTCAATTCATCGTGCAGGATAACGATTTTGTATAATGGAAATTCCGCAGGCATTGCAATGAATTCCCGATTCCATCGGGAAGAAACGCAATGCAATAAAAGCACCTTAAAGGTGTTCGATATAAGGGGGAATGTTGTAGGGGCGACCCGTCGGGTCGCCCAACAAAAGGGACATGCATCGCATCACCCCTATATCTGGACACCCGATGAAACAATATCCAGCGGGATATATTTTGTGCGGGCAACGATGGAAGATGGCAGGACGATAACAAAGAGGATTGTGTATATTCGGTAGGATTCTGAACCATTGATACCAATGATGAAATGATGCAACATGATGGATTGCGCACCAATTATTATGTCCAATCATTCAATCATTCGTATCACCGGTTCAAAAGGATGCGAAACTGATTGCCAAGCGGGATTTCGCGAATGTTGTCGAAGCGGTGCTTGGCACTTTGAACGGTTTCCAATATATTAGGGAAAATGGCGATGTCGCCGATGATGGAATCGTGAAAATTATTAGCGAGCTGATTGTATAAGATACAACACCCATCTCGATAGCGTTGCATCTTATGGGGATAGTTTAATAATTTGCGATGAGAATTAGTCCCATTTGAAAGAGAATAAACTCGCTATTGATAAGGATTTGGAGGATATTATGAAGAAGATATGTGTTGTTGTAATAATGGCATTGCTTGGCTGTGGGTGTGTTACGAAACAATCAAAAGTTGATTTGCCACCACAACATAAATCACCTACTGAAACTGAGGAATCACAAGTATCAATCGATTCTACTCGATTCCTGTGTGATTCTGTTTTCACTGGCGATGATGTCGATGTCCATACTAAACCACTCACTATGAAAGCCCCAAAATATCCCAAGAAAGCCAAAGAAAAACATATCGAAGGAAAAGTAATTTGCGAATTTATTATTGATACAACCGGCCATGTTGTTTCGGGAAGTGTGGAAATAATATCTGCAGAACCAGAAGGAATTTTCGAGGAGACAGTGATAGAAGGAGTTTTGAAATGGACATTTTCCCCTGCAGTCCGTGATGGCAGGAAAGTATGTGTAAAATGGAAACAACCTATCGAATTTAAAGTTAAATAATTGCTATCAAGAGATATTTCCTAACAACCCGCACATTCAAATGGCGC
>CAYRNI010000176.1:0-3756 GCA_964425665.1 uncultured bacterium | reverse complement strand
TTTATCCAAACGAAAGCCCCTCATCCGTCTTGCGACTTCGTCGCAATCCACCTTCTCCCAATGGGAGAAGGACTTTCCTTCCCTCTCCCTATGGGAGAGGGACTGAGAGTGAGGGGAATTTCTCTATTATTCCGATGCGCTCGCGCAAGTTGAATTCAGGGTTTTTCCACGAAAAGTCGCTTTTCTGCTGCTTGTTTTGCGGCGATGATGAATTTCTTATATTTCTGGAAATCGCTCGCAGGCACGACCCGTTTTTTCAAGCGGAATTTTTCATATACATAGACGCTATGCCCTTTTTTCTTAAATGTCAGCGAGAAATCGGCATAAGGTTCGCAGGCGAGATTTACATCTTTTGGCAGCGCGACGATTTTCGCTCCTTTTGGCAGTTGGATTTCGACGGAATATTCATTCATACGCGGGCAGGTGTATTCGATGTCGAATTTTCGCTCTGTCAGATTGACCTCGTCGAAACCGCGCATAGACCTTTCTACACCGGGTATTGTGAAAACCCACATATCGCCAGATATTGCGGGGAAGGAATCCACAGAGACTTTCGCCCATTCGATAAGTTGACTATCCAAATCCGATAGACCTATGAGTGCGAATGTATCGAGATTTGCCTGCGGGAATATCGAGTTCATCCAGTTCTGGAAAATCTGCTGGTATCTTTCTGGCTGCTGCCATTCCCAGAAACCACGATAACCTGCCTCCAACATTCTATATGGTATCGACTTAAATTCAGCGGTTGCATTTCCATTTTCATCGATTTTCATATCGACTTCCATATGTTCGAGCATATCCTCTGGCGGATTTTCGGGGATTATTCCCACAGTTTTTCCAATCGCATCGACATAGGAAACCCCTTTGTCGTCCGCTCGGAAATACGGGAATTTGTAAGTCGAACTGGTGGCATCTAAAAATATCTCCTTGCCATCGGGCATAAAAACTTTTGTGATAGCGTGGTTGCCGCTAGTGGTAGGAATACACCTATCGATATTTTCGTCACCGTTCGTCATAATAATAATCGGGTGAGCCTCGATACCGATTGCTTTGAGCATAGTGCAAAGCAAAATCGATTTATCGGTGCAATCTCCGTAGCCATTTTTGAATGTTTCATCGGCGGGATGCCCTGTCTGTCCCGAAGATACGCTGCCCTTAATCGAAATATATTGGATTTTTCTCTGAACCCAGCGATAAATTCTATCGATTTTCTCCTCGATAGTGTTCGCTCCCTCGGTGATTTCCTTTACTTTATTTTCGATTTCGGGGGTCAGTTTAATTCTCGCCTTCTGGAAATTTCCGAGCCAATCGAAAAGATAATCCCAGTTCGGTTGAATCGAAGACCTTATATGTGGGGTGACATCTCCGAAAGCTGGCATTTTTGGCTCGAGTATAAGTGGTGGTATGTTTTTATATTCCCAGACATATACTGTCGAAGTATCATCAGTGATGATTTTAGGTTCTGCTGAACGCATTTTTTCGAGTGAATTTTCGACCCATCTTCCGAGAGTAGTATCGGCATATATTATTTGGTCGGGGATAAAACCCTCGATTTCGAGTTTATCGGATGCGAGAATACAATTGCCTGTCAGGTCGGGTGTGCCGAGATACAAAATCGAGCCGAATACACCAGGGGGATTTTTGAATATATAATATAATTTTTTCGGTTTCGGAAGTCGAATCGAAACCCGTGATGAATAGACTGGATTTTCATCCTGAAAATACCAACTGGGCGAATAAAGTGCGGTATCATAAGGATTATAAGTATCCGTTTCATAAAGATACTCGACAATAGAACCCTCCTGAACACCTGGGATAACTAGTGTATAAATATTTCCATATCCGAACGATACCTTGTCCTCAGTTATGGGAGCAATTTTTGCTTTCGATGTATCCGCGTAGAGAACTGTGCCATCTGGTGCAATCGAGCGGGCGAATAGGACTCTCGCGGTATTCCTCCCCTCGTTTATATACAAAGACCTCGTCCCCCAACGCAACATAGATGATTTTAGAATTTTCCCTGCGAAATGGTATCGGTATTTTCTCGTGCCATCGGAATTTAGAACTTGTTCTCCGTGGTCGAAGAGGATTATTCCTGGAACATCGGGGTAAATTTTGCTCATAGAATCTGCGATGGATATAAGCGAATCGGTATCGAATTGTTCCTGAGGAACTTGTGCGGAAGATTCTTGCGATTTGCTCGCAAAAACGATTTCACTGACATCCCCTTTCGGATAGGTTTTACCATCGATTTTAATCTTATCTCCCTTCAACTCCACATTTTTGACCTTCTTTGTTTTTCCACCATAGAACTTTACCTGTCCCGCCGAAAGCAAAGTGAAAAGGACAAGAACTATAAGCGGTAATTTTACTTTCATAACAATCCTCCGAGTTAGTTTTATCCTTATACAACAAAATAGATTTTACGATTTCCGCAATGATTTTTCTCGCATCGAACGAAAAAACTTTTTCAGGAATTTTGCGAAGTTATGAATTATTGGCACGATTATTGCCATATTATTTGTGGAATTGCAAGAAGGTGTCAAAATGGCGAGAAAAAAATTACCCACAATAATAAAAAAATGTGAGCGTGAAGGATGCGAGAATACATTCGAGGTGAAAGTCGGTGCGAAGTATCAGAAAAAATATTGCTCTCCTAGATGTGCTGCATTAGCCACGAGGGAAGCGAGGAAACACCGCAGAAGAAAGCGAAAATTCCCAAAAAACAATAAAACAGAACCGAAAAAATTGGTATTTTCTATTTCTGACCTTCAAAATTTCCCCGTAAGTTTCGATGACCCCGATGGCGGTAAGTTCGCCGAAATATGCAACGGTATTCTAAACGGCGAACTAACTCTCGTGGGAATATAAACCTAACGATTAAATATCAATCTCACAGTATCGACTTAATGTCATAAATATTTCGATGGCGATGAATTTTAAATCAAAAACGAGAAGTAATTTCCTTATGCAATATACAGAAAGCAAATAGTTATTGTATCATAACTAATGTTATAAAAAAATAATAACAAAATTAAAATGCTCTATACCAATAAGCCTTTTCTGGGATTTTCGGTTCGAAAAGTGAATCCCCGATTTCCGGATTGATAATGTATTTTTCGATTTTCAAATTTATTTCTTGGTCGAGCGATGGTTGAGATATTTTAATATTTTCTGGTCGCCAAATATTGTCCGTGATTTTCCCATCTTCAAATTGGACATCCACGATTTGTTTCGGTTCGGTATTCTGCACCCATTGATAGCCATCGATATGCCAGGGATTTGGTTTTGCAAAAATTATCAATGCCTCGTTATTCTTTTCGAATGTCAGGTAATATCCCGATGGCGTTGGTTCATAGTTCGTCAACGAATCCTTAAAACTCGCCAACGGTGATAATCCAGAAAACATATCTATCATAACGGACGCCTTAGGCGGAAGAACTACGCCCTCGATTTGAGCACCGATAGGTTCTACTATCACATATTTTTTTAGGGCGATATATATACAAAGACTATCCTGATGACATAGCCACAAAATAGCGAAAACACCCGTCAGTCCAGCTCCGAGATAAACTCCGAGCCTTTGGTTGTCCCTATCCGAAACCAAACCCACTCGAAAACCTCGTTTCTCGGACTCGGATTCAAACACCCCTTTCCCGAGCAATCGAACACGATGAACAACTGTATCCTGCGCCAACAGACTATCTATTAGTTCATCACTCGATATTTTCGGAATTTTTGTGATTTCTTTGTTCC
>CAYRNI010000175.1:0-3761 GCA_964425665.1 uncultured bacterium | reverse complement strand
TTGCACCATAGTGCGATATTATGCCCCGAGTCGAGTGCTTTTTCGATGCGAATTTCGGGCGGGAATAATTTTGCTCCTTTCATCTGGGCGAGGTCGTCGGTCAATATTTTGCCATCGAAACCGAGAAGACGCAATTTGCTCACTATCTTCGATGAATATGTGGCATAGTTTTCAGAATCGAGCGAGGGAGCGAGAATATGTGTGGTCATAATGTATGGAACACCCGCATCGATTGCGGAACGAAATGGTATCCAGTGAATTTTCTCGAAATTTTCGAGCGGTTCATCGCTTTGGACGAGGTGCTTATGAGGGTCGAGTTCCGCACTGCCGAGACCAGGAAAATGTTTCACGCACGGTTTCAACCCACCATCTAAAATTCCTTCCACAGCGGCGACGACAAGTTCTGCAACTCGATTCGGGTCTTCACCGAATGTGCGAGTGCGAATATATTTCCCAATTCCAATATCCGCCACAGGAGCGAGATTTATGGTAATTCCCAACCGTGCGAGTGCCTCGGCAGAATCTTTGAAATAGCGATACACAACCGATGACTTTTCATCCCGCAAATTCCAAGGCATCGGTGGACAATATGGCTCTCCCAAAATTCTGCATTTCTCTCCGCCCTCCTGGTCGATTAGAATTTCGATATCTTTGTAAATTGAGATGAATTTCTCGACAATTCCAGGAATATCATTTGGCGAAGCGAAATTCCGAGCGAACAAAATTATACCGAATGGATGAACTCTTTCGGCGAGCGCAAGAAATTCATCCGATGGCTCTTTGCCCTCGAACCCCAAAACCAAAGACCTTTTCGGAAACTTTCTAAAATCTAACATAGATTATCTTATCAAAAGCATTTTCTCGACTTTTCGGTATGATTTGTTTTCCTCGCCATTTTCGCTCACTATATTAGCCAGATACAGTCCTGTCGGCAGGTCGGACGCATCGAATGTGAACTTACTCGAGTTAGAATCGATTTGATAAGTTTTTATCAGATGTCCTGCAACATCGGTAATTTGAAGTTGCGCTATATTTTCTCCGACATTATGCACAGTAATCGCACATCTCGAATTGAACGGATTCGGTGCAAAATCGATTGAGAACTCATCGGGTTTATTATTATCTTCGATAACCACCGCACTGGTTTCGGGTTCGTATCCGCCGATTGCTATGTCGTCTATATACCATCCAGCATCGGTTACATAAGGGTCTGATGCAAAAACGAATTTCAGTTGGATAGTATCACCAGTATATGCGGAGAGGTCGAAATTAACCTGTTGCCATTCTCGTCGAGTGCCTGAAAAACCCGGCTGGTTCGGGAGGAACGAATTGCCATCGTATATCGTATCGGGATAACCACCGATAGGTTCGAGTAAAGTCCAATCCGATGAACCCGCTTTTATCTGGACATTCCCACCATCGTAGCAATAACTCGCATCCCATTCCATAAAATAACATTGATAGAACGAAAGTTTCGGTGAGAACCAATCGGGCGAAATATAATATTGCGGACTTATCGCCTCGGACATCGAATTTGTGGTGTAATCGCCAGAAAGGTTTGTCGCGAGAACCGACGGCGATGAATGAGCCGAAGATGGTCCCGCTGTCGGTGTTCCGATTTGCCAATCGCCGTTCAGTGTCCATCCAGCATACGAGCCATCGAAACTCTCGGACACCGCAGCGATAGGCGTCCCCACAATGAAAGAAAATGTATCGGGCATCCAGTATCCATCCGATGTCGTTGCCACGAGAACAAATTGGACAATATCGCCTGGGGCAATCGGCGGCTGTATATCGAGCAAGATTCCCGATGCCGTCGCGATACCGCCTTTTGCCGAAATCGTATCGGATATCGATGCAGGAGATGAAATTACATCCAGACCATCTGTTATCGGTCGGGCAACTACCGATACACCAGAGACATCGTCGAGTCCATAATTTTGAACTAATGCGGAGACCGATATTTCCTCGCCGACATCGGGATAATCATCGCCATCGCCAGAAAACTCGGTAGTCGAAAAGTCGCGAACTCTCGGAGCAATTCCCGCAATCAAACCGACGACGATATTTCCTAAAAGATTTTCCTGACACAGCGGAATAATTCTATCTGTCGGGGGCCAAAAGCCATCCTCGTATCCGCCGACCTCGGGACTGATGCTGAAAATCCCCTGCGTGCCATACATCCAGTCGAATGTCACACCGCTCGCCTGATAGATGACATCGTAAGCATTGCCATTTGTGTAGCCATTTCGCTCGGACATCCAATCGGAATAGAGCATAAAATAATCGTGGTCGGCACAATGTTCATTCGTGTAGCCCCAAGGGAAAAGATAATCATCGGAATAACTATGATATGTAAGATTTGTCCTGAAATTGCGAGACAGAACAAAATTTCGGTAGCCCTGAATCTCCGGTTCGGAAAACGAATCGGGTCCCATATATGTAATATCGCCGGGGTAGGAGGAACTTCCGCCATAACCCCACATATAACCGAAATTCCTGTTCATATCGACACCATCGTAATCGGGGTCGAAAACACCATTGTCATTGTTATCGCGAGTATTTTTCCGCCACATCCCACCGCCATCGGGATTGTCGATTTCATTGCGGACATAACCATCGGGATTGACCAGCGGAATGAACCACATCTCGCGCTCGTTCACCAAATATGTCGCGAGCGGGTCGATGCCATAATTCTCGCAAAGCCAACGCATATAATACAAAAGGACCTCGGGAACGATTACCTCCCTCGCGTGGATACAGGCATCGTAGAGAACCTCGGGTTCATCCTCATCCGTGCCCACATTGTCGGAAATCTTAACTGCCCAAAGAATATGACCATCCCAGCCAGCGGCAATAGAATCCTTAACCGAAACTATATTAGGATACAATGCGTGAAGCGAATCGAGCGCCGACATAATCTCATCGTATGTCTTATATCCGCCCATAGGCAGAGATTTATCCAATCTCGAAGCGTAATACTGCTGCAAATCGGGGATTCGGATTTCGTAAGGAATACCTTGCTCCTGCAATTTTTCGAGGTCGCTCTGCCAGCCGATAATCTCGACAAAAGCACCCGCACGAACATAAGCGATATCGTATCCCTGCGATGCGATTTGTGCGAAATCATCGTAGTCGATACGAACCAGCGGCTGCGAAAAACTCACCGCCACAATAAACATAATCAGTGCAAACGCCCTCTTCATTTTACACCTTCCGAAAATTTATTTTTCTGTATTATTATTCAATTTCATAATAAAATTTATCATTGTCAACATCTTATTTAAAATCTCACATCTAATCTGAAACCGATGAAAAAACCCGCCTCGAGGCGGGTCTAAAAAATGCCATAAGATTGTATTCCATTTCGTAAGTGTCCGCAGAAGAAGCGGCGTTCCATTCGATGAGAGCAAACGCATCGTCGAAATTCGTCTGCAATGTGTCGGGCAGTTTCTACACCTTGCCCGACTACTTATCATCGGCATCAGCGATGCGATAACCTTGCTCGATTAGGTCGTTGACGGATTTTGTCGATATAATTTTGCTTCTTATTTTTTCGTTCGTTTTTTAGCGGATTAGTATTGCGCGTTTGGTGATGGTTTGGTCGCCAGCTTTCAAGCGAATGAAATAAATTCCGCTTGGTATATCATCCGGTGCTGTCCAAGTTGTCGTGTATTTACCAGCAGATTTTCTTTTGTTAATAAGTGTAACTACTTTGTGTCCTAATACATCGTAAATTTCGAGCGAGACATCGGACGCAT
>CAYRNI010000174.1:0-3806 GCA_964425665.1 uncultured bacterium | reverse complement strand
TGTTGAAATTATCTGCGGTTTCCGATACGCGCTCGATTCCCTCGGGAGCACAAATGACCGTGAGAATATTTATTCGATTAGGTGAAAATTTCGCAATTTCATTTATGGCAAACGATAGTGTTCCACCGGTGGCGAGCATCGGGTCGAGCAGAAAAACGATGCTTCCATTTATATCTTCTTTTAAGCTGGAATAATAGGGTATAGTTTCCAATGTCTCTTCATTTCTTTTCGCTCCGATATGCATAACGACCGCTTGCGGATACAATTTCAAAATCGGTTCGACCATTCCCAGCCCCGCTCTGATAATCGGGACTAAAATTATATCGTTCGCTATTTCCGTTCCAATCGTTTTTTCGAATGGTGTCTCCACCTCGATTGCCTCGGTATCCAACGATTTGCTCGATTCCAGAAATAAAATCGTGCTCAACGACTCGACGGTTTCTCTAAATCTCTGAACATCTGTATTTTTATCCCTTAATCGAGTCAAAAAAGCACTCGCCAGCGAGTGGGATACGACTGTGATTTCCATATAAAGGACCTCCGATATTCATTTTTATTTTATGTTTTCATTCAGCACCCTTTCAGCCCACGCCGAGCGAAGAGCATCGAACAGTTCATCTAAATCCCCGTTCATAACATCTGCGAGATTGTATGCCGTGTAGTTGATTCTGTGGTCGGTGATTCTGTTCTGCGGAAAATTATATGTGCGAATTTTCTCCGAGCGGTCGCCGGTGCCGACCTGAATTTTCCTTTTCGAGGCTGTTTTGCTTTCCGCCTCCATTCTATTCCGCTCGACAATTTTGGATTTTAAAATTCTCATCGCTTTCGCTCTGTTCTTGTGCTGTGACCTCTCCGCCTGACAGGTAACAACTATCCCCGTGGGAATATGGGTAATTCGCACCGCAGATTCTGTCTTGTTCACATGTTGACCGCCTGCCCCCGATGAACGATATGTATCGATTTTCAAATCCTCGGGACGAATATCTATTTCCTCCTCTGAGACCTCGGGCAGAACCGCCACCGATGCCGCCGAAGTATGAATTCTCCCCCCCGATTCCGTCACGGGAATCCTTTGAACACGATGAACACCGGATTCGAACCGCATAAGCGAATAGGCATCATCCCCTGTGATGGTGAAGACGATTTCCTTGAAACCGCCGAGGTCGGTCGGATTTGAATCTATTATCTCGATTTTCCAGTTATGTTCCTCGCCGAATCTTGAATACATCCTGAACAGGTCGCCGGCGAACAGAGCAGCCTCTTCACCGCCAGTGCCAGCGCGGATTTCGACAATAACAGGTTTGCCTTCATTGGCATCGGGGGGAGCAAGATGGGCGAGAATTTTCCTTTCGAGCTTTTCCACATCGGTTTTCAATTTAGGTATTTCATCCTCGACTATTTTTACTATTTCGTCGTCGCTGCTATTTGCCAGTTCTTCGTCCTCGGACAGTTGCCTAATCAGCCGTTTGTATTCCTCACGCAGTTCGAGTAAATTTTTCAACTTTTTATACTCGCTGTTGAGCTGACGCATTTTCATCTGGTCGGAGAAAACATCGGGTTTTGCCATTTCATCCTCGATTGACGAAATCCGATTTTCGAGAGCGGATAATATGTTTAGTAGTTTATTTTTATCCATAATTTTTTCGATGTGCCGAAATTATTTTGCCAGATGAACCAGCAATGGTGCAAGCACCAGCGACACAACAGACATAAGTTTTATAAGGATATTCATCGAAGGACCTGCGGTATCCTTGAATGGGTCGCCGACAGTATCGCCGACAACAGCGGCTTTGTGTGCCTCAGAACCCTTGCCTCCGAAATTCCCCGCCTCGATGTATTTTTTCGCATTATCCCACGCACCACCGGAATTAGACATAAACAATGCGAGCATCACACCGGAAACTGTCGCTCCTGCAAGCATTCCGCCCAATGCCTCCGCCTTCAATAAAAACCCGACGATTATGGGCATTAGAATTGCGACAAGACCTGGTAAAATCATCTCTTTCAGTGCCGACGATGTGACGATATCGACGCATTTTTCGACATCGGGTTTCGCTTTACCCTGTAGCAGACCCTTTATCTCTCTGAATTGTCTGCGTATTTCTTCTATCATTTTATCGGCGGCACGACCGACCGCTTTCATCGCCATAGATGCGATGAGATATGGGACGAATCCGCCCACCAATAGCCCGATAACAACCAATGGATTTTTGATATCGATTGTGGAGAGTCCTGCTGACTGCGCGAACGCAGAGAACAGCGACAATGCAGTCAGAGCAGCAGAACCGATTGCAAAACCTTTACCGATTGCAGCGGTAGTATTCCCGAGGGCATCGAGTTTGTCTGTGATTTTTCTAATATCTTCTCCGAGCCCAGCCATCTCGGTTATCCCACCGGCGTTGTCTGCGATAGGACCATATGCATCGACACTCATCGTAACTCCCACTGTTGCGAGCATACCGACCGCTGCGATACCGATTCCATATAGCCCTGCGAGGGTGTGTGCCAGCCAAATACCTACCGCTATCACCAGCACAGGAGCGGCGACACTTTCGAGACCGACAGCGAGTCCTGTTATGAGATTTGTTGCAGCACCAAATTTAGATGATTCCGCAATATCGCGAATCGGTTTGCCAGCGGTATAATACTCTGCGAGAAGTCCTATCGCTATTCCTATCAAATTTCCGATGAGCATCACCCAGAAAACATTTATGCTTATATCGAGAATTCTCGTGGCGAAAAATACCCCGACAAAAAGCAAAATACTGCCAACATAAGTGGCTGAATTCAATGCGGCGGTTGGACTTATTCGTTCGAATATTTTCATCGATGCTATCCCGAGAACCGATGCAACTAAACCGATTGCAGCCACAACGAGAGGAAAAGCCATATATGCACCAACATTCCCGACGATATTCAACGGTGATGAAGATGTTGCAGTTGCAGCAATAGTGATTGTAGCGACCAATGCACCGACATAGCTTTCAAAAATATCCGCACCCATACCTGCAATATCGCCGACATTATCGCCGACATTATCTGCGATGACACCGGGATTTCTCGGGTCATCCTCGGGGATACCAGCCTCGACCTTACCTACGAGGTCTGCACCGACATCGGCACTTTTTGTGTATATACCGCCCCCGAGTCTGGCGAAAAGAGCGATAGAACTTGCTCCCATAGCGAAACCCGAAAGCACTCTCGCCGATGCAGTATTTCCGAAGAATATGAAGAATATTCCGAGTCCAATGAGACCAAGCGATGCCACAGCGAGACCCATAACAGAGCCGCCGAAGAATGCTGTTCGCAATGCGAGTGCTTGTCCGCCGATTTTTGCCGCCCAACTCGTTCTGACATTAGCAGTAGTCGCTGCTGTCATACCTAAAAAACCCGCGAATATCGAACAGATAGCTCCACCCAAAAACGCAACAGCAGTTTGCCATCTATAAGCATCGAGACCGAAAAGCAAAAGTAAAAACACCGCTATTATGAAAAAAATCAGGACAGAATACTCTCTTTTGAGGAAAGTCATAGCTCCTTTGTGAATCATATTTGAAATCTCGACCATTTTCTCGGTGCCAGCGGGACGAGATTTTACATAGAAATACAAAATAAACGCAATCAGGAAACCTATACCCCCAACGATGGGAATCCACCATAGTAAATTCATAGTTACCCCCCTCTAAAAAATTTAACGAGTGCTGTTTCGAGCAAAAATATGTTAAATTAAAAAGTATTAACAGTAAAAAATCAAGATTTTTTTTCCATTCGATAATTACGATGAAAAATTTACGGATTTAATAAGA
>CAYRNI010000173.1:0-3906 GCA_964425665.1 uncultured bacterium | reverse complement strand
TCAAAAAATGGTGACAAAACTAATTATTATTCAGTAACTTAGAAATTTCGCAAAAGACTTAAAAAATTTAAAGATTGGAGGAACAATGTCTGTCTTTTTGGTCTCGTTCGATTTGAAAAATGCAACTAGTGCCGACTATCAAAAATTATACGATTCTTTCGATAATTTCGGTAATTATTGCAAATTGACATCCACAACATTTATTCTCGACGCCGATGTCGATGTGGACGAAATTATCGATGAACTTTCGGATAAAATCGGCAATAGTGATACTTTGTTCGTAATCGACCTGGAAACTCTCGAAATCGATGGTATGAATATCCCGGATTGTCTCGAAGATTTTGTGGCATCGGCTGGTGAAATGGATGAAGAGGGTATCGATTTCGGTGATTCCGCACCTATCGAGTAACTATTTGACACCGCCGAATCTTCGTTCCCGTGAGGCATAATCGAGAATGGCATTGCATAGTTCGATTTCATCGAAATCGGGCCAATATTTCTCGGTGAAATACAGTTCGGTATATGCTGCTTGCCACAGCAAGAAATTGGAAATTCTCAGTTCTCCGCCCGTTCTGATTAAAAGTTCGGGGTCGGGCAAGTCACGAGTATAAAGCAAGTTTGAAAACAGTTCTTCATCTATATCTTCTGGAGATAATTCTTTCTTACTTACTTTAGCAGCGATATGCTTCACCGCATCGATAATTTCCGCTCTGCCGCCGTAGTTCAGTGCGAGATTTAAAATCAGTGTCTTGCCGTTTCTCGTTTTTCTCATAGCGAGAGACAATGCTTTTCTCTGCGCCAATGGCAACTGAGAAAATCTCCCAGATACACGCAATTTTACATTATTCTCGATAAGTTCGTCGAGTTCTCTCAATGTTGTATCTTTCAGAAGGTTCATAATAGTTTGCACTTCATCTTTCGGTCTTCGCCAGTTCTCTGTGGAAAAAGTATAGAGCGTGAGAATTTTTGTCCCCACCCGCGGAGCAAACTTCACAATTCTCTTAACAGATACAACTCCCGCACGATGACCCTCTGTTCTCGGGATGTTCCGTTGCTTCGCCCATCTCCCATTACCATCCATTATTATCGCTATGTGTCTCGGTATCCGCTCGTCTGGAAGTTGTTCTATTTTATGGACAAGTTCTTCTATCTTTTCACTTATTTGCTCTTTTTTGTGATTTTTTGCCATCGTTTCCTTGTTTTTTCACTCTTTTAGTTTTTCCTTTTTTGCCGGCGAGACAGGTTCTATCCCTACCCTCAGATTTTGCTCTATATAAAGCTTCATCAGCAGATTTCAGCAATTTTTGAGCTGTTTCGCCATTATCGGGAAAAACAGATACCCCGAAAGATACAGTCACTTGCCTCAATAATCTTTTTTTACTTTCCGATTTAAATTCCTTGCGGATTCGCTCGGCGATATCGAACGCTTCATCGCTCGAAACCTCGGGTAAAATTATAGTAAATTCTTCACCGCCGTATCTTGCGGGGACATCGACTTCTTTCCTGATATTTTTTTCTATTATCTCTGCAAAAAGTTGAAGCACTTTATCGCCCTGCTGGTGCCCGTATTTATCGTTATAAGATTTGAAGAAATCGAGGTCGCCGAAAATCAACGCTGTGGGATGCCCTAATCTCTTGGAACGCTTGACCTCGCGGGAAAGCATATCCGAAAATGCACGATAGTTATATAGATTCGTCAGACCATCTGTGGTGGCAAGTGATTCGAGTTTCTCGTATAAAATCGAATTATTGATAGCGGTCGCGATTTGTGTCGCGAGTAGTTCGAGAATTTGCTCATCGGATTCGGAAAATGCATCGGTTTTCTCGCTCTCGACATCGAGCACGCCGAAGATTTGTCCACGATATTCAATTGGCACAGCCAATTCTGAACGAGCTCCTGCAAAACCAGGAATGTATAGCGGAAATTTCGTAACATCGGGAACATAAATCGGTTTCTTAGTCGATGCGACGATGCCGACCACTCCCTCCGAACCGATTTTTAACTTGAATTCCTCCACCTTTCGGTCCATCAATCCCGAAAACGCCTTGAGAACGAGATAGTCTTTGTCGTCATCATCCACGAGAAAAAGTGCTGCACTAGTATAGTTGAATGTATTACGAAGGATATCCATAAATTTTCTGAACAATCTCGAAGGTTCGAGAATCGAGTTTATGATAGAACTAACATTGAATATAGTCCTTCTGACACGAAGTTCCTCCTCCATCGAGCGGCGAGCATCGAGATTTTCGAATGCCGCTGCTATTTGGTTCGTAACGGTTCTTGCGAATCTTCTATCTTCCTCGCTGAATGCGGCGACTTGCTCGGATTCGATTACCAAAACGCCTAAAACTCTATCTTGTTTCCTGATTGGCACAGCCATCACCGAGCGTGCCTTGTAGTGAAATGTGAAGTATTTATTTTCCGATTTTTTTACATCGTCGACGATTTTGTATTGCCCCGACGCAGCAACTTTACCGATAATCCCGCCCTCGCGACCTATCTTATATCTTATTCCCGAAAATCGAATGTCCTCCAGTCCACTTTGAGACATCATATACAGCGTCTCAGTCGATGAATCCGTGAGTAGAACCCCTGTCCATAGCAAATTAAATTTTTCCCTCATTTCAGAGCATATTTTGTCCAGAAATGCTTTTTCATTTTCGATAGTAGAGGAGCGAGAACTTATATCGTATAAAAACTCCATTTGGCGTAAGCGTCTTTCGGTTTTCTGGTAGACTCTCGCCTCTTCTATCGCCTGAGCTGTCTGTGCCGCAAGAATCTCCAATGCTATTAGAACATTTCTATCAGGAATTTTTCCTTGCGGTGGCTTATCAACAGAGATAACCCCGAGCAACGAATTGTCGTGAGCATACATCGGAATGAGAAGCGTATCCTGTGGATTCCATTCTGTTTTTTCATCCCAGTGGGCTACATACGAATGGTCATTCGGAGTCTGAGCTTCATCGTGCCACCATCTAACAAGATATGAATGACTAACCTTAAACCTATCTTGCATCAACTTTTCGTAATGCTTTAATGGAACGGGCTGATTTACGAGTTCGTCGTATTTCTCATCGGGGATACCTCGCTGAGCAACTCGCTGGAATGTATCGGTTCTCGGTGAGCGAACACTCATTAAAACCATACCGAAGCCGAGTTTATTGTGAATAATATCAGTAGCACGGTTGTATATTTCCTCCATATCGAGATTCCCCGATATAGTTTTAATCATATCGAGAATAAATATCAGATTTTCCGATGGTTTCGACCACCGAGATAGTTCGAGAAATTGCTCCGAGATTTCCTTCTGCCTCTCGAGGAAAAATGGTTCGAGTTTTTCCCAGGCAGCGATGTGCTCGGGTTCGCCACGAATCTCGATTATTTTCCTTATATGTTCGAAAATATTTTTTCGTGCTTTTTTAGTCATTATTCTTTTTTGTTTTTGATATATTCAATATACAAAAGCCCCAATGCGACAAGTAATATCACTATCGCGTGATTGAGAAAAAAATCCGCCGTAGTGTTAGCAAATTTGCCCGATATTATCGACAGAGCGATGATAATCAGTATTACAATCCAAACAATCATATCAAAATTATGAACCTATTTTTCAAAAAGTCAAGTTTTTAGCGGATTAAAATGAGTTTTTTACTCGATATGATGCTATTACCACAGTTAATTTTCACGAGATATATCCCCGATGGAATTGTTTCGTCGGGAGTCCAGATGAACCCCTTACTCGCTTCGCTTACGCTCCGCTCGCTTGTCCAACTACCCCCTGAAACCTTCGCTGACGCTCGGTTTCTGTCCCCCTTATCAAGGGGGACAAGCGATGCCGACCTGTCAGCAGAGCAGGGGGTCGCAATCAAATTCCCTCGCAAATCGTAGACCTTTAAGGTCATTTC
>CAYRNI010000172.1:0-3968 GCA_964425665.1 uncultured bacterium | reverse complement strand
ATGCCGAATTCACCCGAATATATACGAACGAGTCTCGCGGCTGCGATGACATTGAAATTGGTTAATGGAAAGTTCTGGCGAGGTGCGAGACTTTATTGTATCAATTTACTACTGGTTTATGACCGTCCCTGTGCGGGGAATTGTGCTTATTGCGGACTTCACCGCCAGCGACGAGCACCAAAACACGCTCCAGCGGATACACGCGATTTGAACCGTCCAGATAAAACATTTATCCGCGTCGATTGGCCTGTGTTTCATACGGATGAAGTCGTCGAAAGAACCGCCGAACTCGAGGATGAACAAAATCTCGGAAGGGTTTGCATCTCGATGCTCACGAGAAGAGAATGCGTGGATGATACAATAAAGATAATAGAAAACTATCGTAGATTGACCGATATACCGATATCTGTTCTCGCCTCGCCGATGGTTACTCGCAAGGACGATTTGATTAGGTTTCGCGAGGCTGGTGCGGATAAAATCGGTGTCGCTGTCGATGCTGCCACTCCCGAGTTGTTCGATAAATTCCGAGGGAAACCTCGCGGTGCACCGCACAAATGGGACAGATATTGGGAATTCTATCGAGAGTCCGTCGATGTTTTCGGCGAGGGTAATGTGGGCAGTCATCTGATTGTCGGGCTCGGCGAAACCGAAAAGGAAATTATTTCATCTATCCAACTCTCCAAGGACCTCGGCGGGGAAACTCATTTATTTTCGTTCTATCCCGAGGAGGGTTCGGATATGGAGAACCATCCCCAGCCGCCTATCGACCAGTATCGCAGAGTGCAAATCGCAAGATATTTAATCGATAAAAACATTTCCTCCATAGATAGAATGAAATTCGATAATCTGACAGGTAAAGTTGTGGATTTCGGTATTCCGCCCACCGAACTGGACGATATAATAGACACTGGATATCCATTCATTACATCTGGCTGCACGGGGAAAGATGGCAAAACTGTCGCCTGCAATAGGCCATTCGGCAATTCGAGGCCTGGACCGGGCTTGCGAAATTATCCATTTATCCCCGATGCAAAAGATATAGAACTTATACGGATGCAGATGGAAACTGGCGAAGAAATCCCATCGGAATATTTTGCGCGGGAAAAACTCGCAGAGGTAATATAACTCTATGTGTATTTGTTTGCTTATCCTGTGCGAATTATCTGTTTCCTTGCTAAATCAAAAGGGTTAATTTTATAAAAATTTTGGGGAGAAATATATGAAAGCGAGTTTCAAACTGTTGCGAGAACTTATCGATTTTGAATGGAATGTTCAACAATTGGCGGAAAAATTGACACTTTCGGGCTCCGAGGTCGAAGCAATCGAATATCCCGCAGATAGAATCGAAAATATTGTGTCTGCAAAAATTCTCGATTTTCAAAAGGATACCCCACGGGCAGGACTTTCACTCTGCACTATAACCGATGGCGAGAAAAAATACACCACTGTTTCAGGGGCTCCGGATATCGAGGTAGGACTTGTTGTTCCATTCGTGCGACCGGGCGGAAAAATTTTCGGCGGAAAAATCATAAATTCGATAGAAATAGAAGGAACAAAAAGCGAAGGTATGATTTGCTCGGGCGTCGAGGTGGGTCTCGGTTTCCCAAAGGATAGATTATTACATCTGCCGCAGGATACACCATTGGGCAAAGATTTGTCAGAAATACTCGGCTGGGATGACGAGGCGATATACGAACTCGAAATCACACCGAACCGTCCAGATTGCTATGGACACTGGGGACTCGCTCGCGAAATCGCGGCACTTCTCGGGAAGCCTTGGGAACCCGAGATTTTACGCCCTAAAAATCTAATCGATGACGATGGCGGTATTCGGGTCGAAATCGAAACTAAAAACTGCCCGCGATATACGGGAAGATTGGTCTCCAATGTGAAAGTTAAACCATCGCCGATGTGGCTTCAGGGAAGGCTCGCTGCTCTCGGTATGCGTCCACTCGATAACATCGTCGACATAACGAACTATGTTATGATGCTCACCGGTCAGCCGATACACGCATTCGATAGGAAAAAGCTCGGGGATAGAATAATCGTTCGTCAGGCGAAGGATGGCGAAATTATGAGAACTCTCGATGGTGTAGAACGGAAACTTAATTCGGAGGTTATGCTGATTGCCACACCGAACGAGCCTGTTGCCATCGCGGGTATTATGGGCGGGCAAAATTCGGAGGTGGATGAAAACACAAGGGATATTGTTGTCGAGGTCGCATATTTCGACCCTATCAATGTGCGGAGGAGCAAAAAGTTTCTCGGACTCGCCACAGAATCGGCGACGAGATTCGAGCGGGGCGTCGACCCGAATGTTTCTGCGACCGTTTCCGATATCGTCGCAGCGATGACAGAACAGTTTGCCGATGCCGAAACTGTCCATAAAATAGTCGATGTATATCCCCAACCTATCGAACCCACAATCGTTACGCTGACAGATTCCAAAGTGGAACGACTGCTCGGTGCGAAAATTCCTCGCGAGACATCGCGAAAAATTTTAGTCTGTCTCGGTCTCGATATAGCGGCGGAAAATGCGGGAGGTGTTACATACAGAATTCCGACTTTCCGCCCCGATTTGACCCGCGAGGTGGACCTTGTCGAGGAAGTCGGCAGGATTTATGGGTTGAACAACATCGAGCCGTTTTTCAGAGCTCAGGGTGAAATTCCAGCCGATATTCCGCAGGATATAAAATTCAGGCATTTTCTCGAAGATTTCCTCGCGGGAATGGGTTATAGATACGCATTCACCGACCCACTCGGTGCAAAAAATCTATTCGAAAAATTTACAAGCGATAAACTCGTCGAATTGAAAAATCCGCTTTCTGACGACCTATCCACTATGCGACCTAATCCACTTCCTACGCTCGTCGCAGCTGTAGCGAGAAATATAAATCGTGGTTTCCGTTCGGCTAAATTGTTCGAAATCGACAACGGATATAAAATCGACGATGACGGGTATTCTGAAAAAATGTATTTGGCACTATCCTGTGGTGGTTTCAGATACCCTATCGGCTGGGACTATTCCGATACTCAGCTCGATTTCTTCGATATTAAAGGCGATGTCGAAACTGTTTTGAACAAATTGGGAATGAAGTGTGAATTTAAAAATTCCGAAATCGGTTTCGCGGAGAAAGAAACAGGTTTCGACATCTTTGCCGATGGCGAAAAAATCGGCTTTATCGGAACGCTGTCGAAAAAACTATGGGAACTTTACGAACTCAAACGAAATATCCACTTTGCACTTTTGGAATTCGATAGATTGATTCCATATTTCGAGCGGACGAGAAAGTATGAGAAGTTCTCTCGCTACCCCGCTGTCAGGAGAGATATCGCTCTCATCGTGGACAACGATTTGCCCGCGAGTGAAATTTTAAACGAGTCCAAAAAACTCGCTCCCGATGCAGAATACATCGGCTTTTTCGATATGTATCGCGGAAAACCCATACCCGAAGACAAAAAGTCGCTGGGGCTATATTTCGTCTTTCGCTCGGCAGAAAAAACATTGACCGACGACGAAGTGAATGAAAGGTTCACAGACATCGTAAAAAAATTGTGTGAAAAATTCAATGCCGAAATTCGAAATCGGTGATTTTTCGGATTTTTTTAAAAAATACTTGCCTATTTTCGATGTATAAATATTATTTTCTAATCGAAATTTACGAGGACGATTATGGCGAAGAAAAAACAGAAACGAGAAGAACCTAAAAGAACGCCAAAGAAAAAATGGCACTCTGAAGAGCATTTATCTCTGAGTGCGAAAAATTATACTTTGCTCGTTATAGGAATAATTTTGATAATCGTCGGTTTCATTCTCCTCGAAATGCAATTTTTGACATTATCGCCGATTCTTTTGCTATTGGGATTTTGTTTCTTTGTTCCTGTTTCGATTATCTGGGGGCTGAATTCAAAATTGAACGAGAAGAAATCGGATAAAATCGTCGATAAGGGCAGGTTAGCCGCCTGAG
>CAYRNI010000171.1:0-3990 GCA_964425665.1 uncultured bacterium | reverse complement strand
ATGAAAATGAACACATCCAATGCGGAAGGATATAGGTTTATTTCGGCGATTATTTTTATAACTTTATTTATGGTAATTTTTATCGGCTGCACAAGTTATGTGCGACGAACCAATTTCGATGTTCCTTCCAGTGATGAACTTCATTCGATGTTGCAAATTTACTCAGCATCCGATAGCGTAATCATAAGGAATAACATTACCAATCGAGAGTTCAGGCTCGGCGATAAAAATGAGATTAGGAAGATTGTTTCGATGATAAATGTAGAAATTATAAAGCCCGGTATCGCACCCTCGCAGGATTATACACTTATTTTTATAACGGGGAAAAGGATTTCTGGGAGTTTGTGGTTCGATTCAAAACTGCTAACTTGGGGAATTATTGGAAGCGATAACGAATTGGGAAGATGCGATAAGGATTTTATAAAAAAATTGAATTCATATTTTACAAAATAATCTTGATTTTATACGAGATAACTGTTATTTGAATATATTAAACTGGAGGTTATCCGATGAGACATCCATTGTATCTTTTGATTTTGGTCGTGTTCGGTTCATTGCTATTTGCGTCGAGTGGTGGACCGGATGATTTTGGTTACCGCTGGGTTGATTCCGATGAACCGGGCGGTCCTACATTCGATTGGATAGAAATTTCATCGACAGGAACGGCAATGGGGCTTTATGACGATGATGGAGAAACAATTACACTCAGCCATTCGTTTGAATATTATGGTATAGATTATAATCAGATTACTATATGTTCAAATGGTTGGGCGGCACTTGGCGCTACAAGCAGCCATTCATATTGGTTCACAGATTTTCCCGACCCCGACGAGCCGAATTCCTCTCTTTTCATCCTCGCTACAGACCTTTATCCGACATCGAGCCCAGGAGATATATACTATCAGGACTTTGGAGATTATTTTGTAGTGGAGTTCGACAGCATTTGTGAAATATCGTATTATCCCGACCCGGCTTTTAAATTTGAAATCATAATCAATTATTCTCGGAAGGAAATAGTTTATCAATATCTCGACATCGAACCTTTGGGTTCTTCTTATCATACTGCTTATGTGGGAATAGAGAATGAAGCAGGAACAATCGGACTTTTGTATGGGACATGGACAATCACTGGCGGCTGTCTTCACGATTCTCTCGCTATAAGGTTTCGAGCGACCCCTATCGCATCGCCACCATACTTCGATAATTTCGAGACGGAATCGGGCGATTTCACAATCGAGGATAGCATAAGCGGATGGGAACGCGGTCCTATTCTCGCTACATCGCCGGCTTTTCCGCCTCACAGCGGAGGCAGATGCTATGGAACAGTTCTAAATGATGATTATGATGATAATGCCGATTGGAGTTTATATACACCGCATATCGATATTTCCACCGCTACATATCCGATTGTCGATTTCTGGCACTACTATCAAACAGAGGAAGGACACGACGGCGGAGTTGTGGAGATTTCCACCGATGAGGGAACGAGTTGGAATATCATCGAGCCTGAAGGAGGCTATCCCACCACGATGACTGCGGGACCTCTTTCGGGACATTCCGCATTTTCGGGTTCGAGCGATAGTTGGGTCTATTCATCTTTCGACCTATCCGATTATGTAGGGCAGGAGATTATGATGAGATTTCGGTTCGCTTCCGATGGTTCGAACACCGACATCGGATGGTATATAGATGATTTCGGCTACCATCAGGCATTCGGCGTTCTACAGGGAAATGTCGACCTCGCTTATTACGAACCAGATTCTGGCGCGACAGTAGAGATAATCGACCTCGGAGTTTCGACAATCACAGATACCGCTGGCGATTTCTTTTTCGATTCGGTTTCGGTGGGCAACCATTACATTAAGGTCTCGAAAATTCATTTTGTTACGCAAGATTCGATACCATTCACGATTAATAGATTCGACACTATCTCTATGGACATTATGCTTGCCCCCGAACTTTACAACGATAGTTTCGAGACCGGCGATGGTGGTTTAGTCGCCGAACCTGATATGAACGGTTGGGAATGGGGAACACCCACCGTGGGTCCAGATAATGCTCATTCCGGTATAAAGTGCTGGGGAACGAGACTCGATGGCAACTATGATAATAATGCAGATTGGTCTTTAATTCTTCAAGTTCCACTATACGAGGTCAATTGGCCTCTGTTGAGTTTCTATACCTGGTATAGGTTCGAGGCTGGATTTTTCGGGACATTCCCCGATGGTGGAAATGTAAAAGTATCCACCGATTCCTGTGCGACTTGGGAGATAGTTACCCCCGTCGGCGGATACGATGGAACAATCGGCGACCACAATCCATTTATGCCTCTCGAACCCGCATTTGGCGACCAGGAGACGGGTGATTTCTGGCATAATGTGGAGGTTCCGCTTTACGATTACTCTGGAAATCCTGTGATATGGGTCAAGTTCGAGCTCGCAAGTGATGCCGCAATCACAAGTCGGGGATGGTATATCGACGATATAAAAATCTCGGACGACTCCACCTATGCTGGGATTGTCGAAAATGGAAAAATTCCGCGGGAACTTGTGCTCTCTGCTACACCAAATCCATTTAACTCTGAATGCAGGATAAATTATTCTATCGCAAACGATGGCGTTCTCGAAATCACAGATATTTCGGGAAAAATTGTCCATAAACAGAAATTAGATGCGAGAAAAAATTCGGTGATATGGTCTGCCGATAGATTGCCGAGCGGATTGTATTTTGCCAGAATAAATTCTGGAAATCGGTCCCGAACAATCAGAATATCATTAGTGAAATAGTATTTTGAAAAAATGATTTTTATGAGGAGGCAAAAATGTTTCTCGAAGCGCTTAAAAAAACCGACCCTGAGATATTCGATGCGATTTATCTCGAACTTCACAGGCAGACCGATGGTCTCGAACTGATTGCATCGGAAAATTATACATCTATCGCAGTTCTTGCTGCTGCTGGCTCTGTTATGACTAATAAATACGCCGAGGGCTATCCGCGGAAGCGTTATTACGGCGGATGTCAGTTCGTCGATATCGCCGAGGATTTGGCTCGCGATAGAGCGAAAGCTCTTTTCGGAGCAGAGCACGCGAATGTCCAACCTCACAGCGGTTCGCAGGCGAATATGGCGGTCTATTTTACCGCTATTCAGCCCGGTGATACGATTATGGGGTTGAAATTGTCCCACGGAGGACATTTGACTCACGGACATCCTGTGAATTTCTCGGGGAAACTATACAATATCGTGCAATATGGTGTGGATAGAGAAACCGAGATGCTCAACTACGATGAAATCCGCAAACTCGCTCTGGAGCACCGTCCGAAATTGATTATGACAGGTGCATCGGCGTATCCGCGGTTCTGGGATTTCAAAAAATTCCGCGAGATAGCCGATGAGGTCGGAGCGGTTCTCGTGGCGGATATGGCTCATTTTGCGGGTCTTGTCGCCGCAGGGATTCATCCTTCACCTGTTCCTCACTGCGATTTCGTAACGACCACCACGCACAAAACTCTTCGCGGACCCCGTGCGGGTTTGATTTTGAGCAAAGAGAAATACGCGAAAGACCTCGATAAGGCGGTTATGCCCGGAATGCAGGGCGGTCCGCTTATGCACATCATAGCGGCTAAGGCGGTCGCTCTCAAAGAGGCGATGACCCCCGAATTCAAACAATATCAACAGCAAATCGTGAAAAATGCCGCCGCTATGGCGGATGAGTTCACTAAACTCGGTGTTCGGCTCGTATCGGGAGGAACGGATAATCATCTTATGCTTCTCGATGTTCGTTCGCTAAATGTGACGGGAAAACAGGCAGAGCAAGCACTCGGGAAAGCGGATATAACAGTTAACCGCAATACGATTCCATTCGACCCGCAGAAGCCATTTATCGCCAGCGGAATAAGATTGGGAACGCCTGCCATCACCACCCGCGGAATGAAGGAAGATGAGATGAGAGAAATCGCTCGACTTATCCATAAAGTCCTGACGAATGTCGA
>CAYRNI010000170.1:0-4036 GCA_964425665.1 uncultured bacterium | reverse complement strand
AAAAACATAAAACCGCAAAAACTAATGATAATGAGATGAAAATTACAAAAATCTTTTGACTGCCAACCTGCTGCCTAAAATACCGAAAATTATACCGATTATCACAAGCCCGTATAGAATAATAGATGTGGGCATTCGCAATGCTGGGATGATTTGTTTCATCCCGAGGAGAGCGAAATAAAGGACAATAGAGGACAATGCTCCCGCTAATAATCCCTGAAACGAACCCTCGATTGTGAATGGTCGATGGATAAATGCGTCTGTAGCACCGACAAGTTTCATTATCGAAATGGTCTCTTTTCGGCTATATATCGTCAATTTAATCGTATTGATGATTATCAATATCGCTCCGAAAATCAGAATGATTGCCCATATTACCGAGAGAAAAAGTGAAATTTTAAGAGCATTCGACAATTTTTTCGCGATTTCGCCGGGCACCGCGATTTGAGTGATATATTTTCTGTTTCGGTATTTTTCAGCGATTGTATTCGCTGTTTCTGCGAGTTTCGTTCCCGATTCGAGCC
This sequence comes from uncultured bacterium, assembly GCA_964425665.1. Classification (GTDB taxonomy): domain Bacteria; phylum UBP14; class UBA6098; order B30-G16; family B30-G16; genus JAGGZE01. The sequence continues at coordinate 3,512 of CAYRNI010000170.1, read as the reverse complement.
GAACGAGTATCGATGGCGGAAACGGATTATCTTTAAGACCGACAAGATAGCGTTCGCCGAATTGTTTCGAGAACTTATTCATAGCATCCGCTTTTGTTATGAACTCGACATCTTTTACACCCTCGATATGCGAGATTTCATCCATCAGCGATGCCACCTGAGCCTTTGTGGTATTATCTTTCAGGAAAAGTTCCACAGCGATTTTCTCCTGCACATTCGATAGGACATCGTGTAAATTTAATGCTATCGTCAGGAAAAAACCGAGCACGAACAATGCTCCCGCTATCGTCATCACAGACAGCATAGAAACAAACCTATGTCGCCAAAACGACCGAAAAGCTTCACCTATCGCAAACATCAATACCGACATTTTTAATCACCCGATAAAAAATATAAGTAATTTCATCCATTTAAAGAATTATTTTTACATCGAGCAAATCGCCACTCGTCATCGATAAATTCGCACTCGGCTCTTCGAGTATATGAGGTAAAAACCGAACCGAGCAGCGAAATTGCAAGCGATTTTCACAATTTCCCCGATAATATGAATGGATATCTACTGAATGAAAATCAAGCGCCCCATGCGAGTTTTGCGAATCTGTCATCATATCTTAGGTCGCGGTTTATAATCTGGTCGGTTGTTATTTCGGTTTCGAGAATTTGGGAATATTTCTCGGCGAGTTTTTTCAATTCTGCCAGTGTGGGTTCGCCCTCCCGTTCCCACTGCTGAAGTTTCAACGATGGAAAATCCAATAATATCGCGAGATAGTCGAATCCTATTTGACGACCTCGCTTTTTATTCAATGCCCTTCTCAACAAACGCAAATTCCTGTTGAAATATGCAGCCACTCAACCCTCCAGATTTACAATTCTAATTTCCAATCTTCTACTATACCGACTATGAACGAACGCACAGGTGCTGTTTTGTCGGATAAAATTCTCCTCGCAGAACCACCCTCCTGCGATACTAAAACTATATCACCCACTCCCGCATCGACAAAATCCACCGCTATTATTGTCTCACCGTATTCCTCGCGCGTGCGGGGATGAATCTTTTTGATGAGAAACAATTTTCTTCCGCTATACGATGGATGTTTCACCGTCGAAACAACAGGAGATTTCACTTTCCCGATAAACATAGAAATAAAATATTACCCTAAATTCAAATGTCAAATGACAAATGAAATATAGAATTCTCAATTAATTCCATAGAGTTGGATGCAGTAGTTTTCTAATAGTATCCATTAGCAGAAAGTCGGTCGGCACATATTAAATTATCTCTACCTCTTTTTCTCCTGCGACAATCTCGCCCGCAAAAAAAGCATCGAAATCTTTCAGTAATTCGATTGCGGTGTCGGCTTGCTCGGATGGAACCACAATCAAATAGCCGAAACCCATATTGAATGTTTTGAACATTTCGTCATCGTCGATATCGCCTAACTTTTTTATCGACTCGAATATCGGTATTTTCGGTGCGGTATTTTTACGGATTATCGCTTTCGCATTTTCCGGGAGCACTCGGATAAGATTGCCTCGGACACCGCCACCTGTTATATGTGCTATTCCGTGAATATCCACACTATCCCGCAGGATTTTCACGGCGGTGGAGTAATTTGGATGCACACGCAGAAGTGCCTCGCCGACAGTTTCGCCGAGGTCTTCGAGATATGTATCGACATCGAATTTTGCGATATCGAAAAGCACCTTGCGGGCGAGAGAATATCCGTTTGTGTGCAATCCGTTTGCGGGAAGCGATACTATCACATCACCTGCGGAAATTCTTTCGCCCGTTATCATTTTATCTTTTTCAACCATCCCGACGATGGTTGCGGTCAAATCGAATATTTTCGGGGGATAGAATCCCGGCATTTGAGCGGTTTCTCCGCCGATTAGTGCGCAGTCGACATCTTTGCAACCTATCGCGAGACCCTCGACTATATCGGCGATTTTTTGCGGCGTCAAGTCCGCGTGCCCGATATAGTCCAGTAAAAACAATGGGTCGGCATTGTGAACCGATATGTCGTTGGCACAGTGATGCACGAGGTCGATTCCAACCGTGTTATAGATTCCAGCGCGGACGGCGACCAAAATTTTCGTTCCGACGCCATCGGCACTAGATAGAATAACTCTGCCATCGTTTAAGTCGTAAGCACCGGCGAAAAGACCGATTCGAGTCAGAACATCGCTGTTGAAAGTCGAACTTGCCAACTCTGCAATTTTTCGCTTCGCGATATCTGCGGAATCTATATTTACACCAGATGAGGAATAAGTTACTTTTTCAGCCATTTTTCTACCTTGATTTTCAGATTTCAAACAGAATATTAAGGAAATTCTTTTGCGAAGCAACTTACTTTTTTACAATTTTACCAGTTTTCCGCGAGAAGTTCGAAATATGCCTTAGGATGCGCACAGGCAGGGCATTTTTCCGGCGGTCGAGTGCCTTTGTGAATATATCCACAGTTGCTGCATCGCCAATAGACCTCGCCGTCTTTGACAAACACAGTTCCATCCTCTATATTTTTCAACAGAGCAAGAAATCGTTTTTCGTGCTGTTTTTCCGCGATTGCAATACTGCGAAATACCTGAGCGATTTCGGAAAATCCCTCCTCGTCGGCAACTTTGGCGAATTCGGGATACATTTCCGTCCATTCGTAGTGTTCGCCCGCAGCAGATGCAGCCAAATTCTCCGCCGTTGTGCCGATAACTCCCGCGGGATACGATGCTTGTATCTCGACCTCGCCGCCTTCGAGAAACTTGAACAATCTTTTAGCGTGCTCCTTTTCATTGAGAGCGGTTTCCTTAAAAATGTTCGAGATTTGGACATAGCCGTCCTTCTTCGCCTGCGATGCGAAATAATCGTATCTGTTCCGTGCCTGCGACTCGCCTGCGAATGCGGTCAGCAAATTCTTCTCTGTCCGAGTGCCTTTGATACTCGCCATAATGAACCTCCCGTTCAATTCAAAATTACAATCTGCCAATTATCCATTCGAAATAAGTTCGATGCTACATTCCTGCTTATCTTAATTTTTTCATTTTTTTGTCCACAATCCGTGAACATTACAATATTCTCTCGCTTGGACATCGTTTCCTTTTGGAATTTCGAAAACCGCTTCGGGAGAATCGCCGGGTTTCAAATACTTTCTGTGGATAACGCCATCGACTATGAGTTCTATCCATTCGATATAGTGTTTCTCCTCCATCGGATGGGCGGTATTTTCGCCGACTTTGACGATATACCTATCATCTTCCCTGATGATGAATGGAACATGTTTTTCCGTAGATGTATCCGCAGTCTTTTCATCGAAAAGTTTCATCGGCTGTCCGCAGCAGACGAGTTCGCCTTTCCCTCCGTGAAGCATCTCCACGATATTGCCGCAGATTTCACATTTATATACTTGCATCTTTTCGGTCATTTTATACCTCCTCGCTTGTGCTCAGCGGTGTATATGTTCTCATCGCAAGGTCTTTATCGAGCATAAACAAACCCGACTTATTGTCGCCGATAAGTCTTA
>CAYRNI010000169.1:0-4058 GCA_964425665.1 uncultured bacterium | reverse complement strand
AGTATCGCCGACCGCCTGAATACTATCGGCGATTAGTTCGCCATTGATTTTTGTTTGAGCCATAACAACCATCGTATCGGCAGGATTTTCGGAAACTGTCCAAAGGGTATCTTTTCCACCGCTGGCAATACCGACTATTTCATCTATAGCACCTTGAACATCCGTCGCTGTGAGTCCACTCGTTGAATTATCATAACCGACAATTCCTGCACCGCCCGATGTTTTAAGTCCTGTGCCATCGAAAATTATATCACCTGTGGAGGTTCTTAATTCGATATTCCCAGCCGGACCATCAGCAACGATGGAAGGAGCAGGAGTGCTATATGTGATATAATAAATTCTGAGATTGTCTATCATCCAATACCACGCCCAAGAGCCGTTATCATCATATTTGAATTTTACCTGGAAATTTGCATTCGCATAGGCAGTAATATCATATCTAACAAGCCCCGATGTGTCCGCTGTGTATTCATCCAACAATACCCACGATGAGCCATCATAGACAAAAAGACTGCAAACATCGGAGGAAAGGTTATTATAGTATTGATTAAATTCGAGAAAAACAGGATTTGTTCCGGCGGGGGTGAGGTCGATAACAGGTGAAATAGCACTCGCCGATGTCGTTGCACCAGAGCCAGCATCATCGTCGTCGACGATTAAAAATGTTCCTGAACAACCACCATCCGCGGTCCGAGAGCCGGGATTAGTTATTGTCCAAACAGCACCGCCCGACAAATATTGAGTCGTATCCCAATCAGTAATATCGCCATCTTCGAAATCATCTGTCCAAATATCGTTCTGAGTTGCCACCATATTCACACCGAATTTGCCCTTATTCGTAACCCAGAACTTCGCGGGCTGTGCCACTGTGTCCTGATTCTGAATGAAATTAGAATCAGCGCCACCGCCAGTGGGCCAGGTAGAGCGCCAGACTCCACCGAGTTGAATAGAGTCTATGGCAATTATTGCATTGGTGGTCATCTCACCATTTTCATTCACCTCGAAAAATATTGCATCGGCGTCATCACGGATAGCAAAAGAATTAGTGGTTCCTGATCCCCCGCCTTCATCAAGTTGAAAGTTTAAATCGCCAGTAGAAAAGATTCGCACACCAGCAGCGCCACTCATTCGCAGACTGCCAGAACTATATATAGCAGGACCGCTACCAGCGTTATATACATATAGTGAAGGTTGATCATCATTGCCTCTTATCTCAAGAGTGTTTTCATTATCTGTGCTGACAGTATCATTGATTACCACTGGAGTATTGGCTGTGGTATATATGGTTTCTCCATTGTCGTAAGCAGATTGGAGGCCCATACCATCGACATTTCCAGCGAGTTCATCTATTGCCGACTGAACATCTGTGGCGGAAAGACCGCTCGCGGCGTTGTCGTAGGCAACATTTGACGCGAGAACATATGTCGCAGTATCCGCATATACCGCATTGACAGAATTATCTGTCCACATAGCTCGGAAAGCGGTGGTCACGAGCTGACGAGGAGATAAAGCCGTCCAAGTTGCACCGGTCATACTCGTATCTACCGCTATCTGGATGTAAAGATTCCCCGTCAGATAAGAGCTCGGAATAGTAATGTCGAAAGTTTCGGAAAAAAGCCCGTGATAAACAATTACAGCGCTGACAGTATCGGCATCGACCAATGTCCCCGCCGATGGGTCATCGTAAATCGCGAGCGCAATATCCATCGTGTCGTTGACACCGATACCCGCGAGGTCCGTTAATTTCCCCTGATAACTGATTGGCAAAGCAATCGCACAGGCAGAAACCACGAGAAGAACCCATAAACATACTCTTCTCATCATTTGACATCCTCCTTGTAAAAATTACAATTCAAATATATATTAAATCAAAAATTTGGCAACTTTTTTTTAAAAAAATATTCTACGGAAAAATTAAACAATCCAAAATATTGTATACACTATCGAGTTGAAAAACTATACTATCCGTGTTTATGGTTGAAAATCGTATTTTGACAATTAAAGAATCGCCCGAGAATAAAAATGAAAAATCAGAACTATCGGGTTCGAGATAATTCGTATCGATTTCTGTTTCCGAGTGAATTTGAAATAATGTCGCATAAATTCTTGTCGTATCGATTTCAGCACCTGTTGTATCCTCGATTCCTAAAATAATTTCTGCGGTATCACAGGATATAAATGAATTATCGAGCGGGCATTCGAGCCAGACTATTGCCGGTGAGCAAAAATTCACCGTAAACATCCAGCAAGTATCGGCGATATTTGAGCCACAGGAATCGGGACAAATATCCTCGACATGAATACAAACATTAATATCGCCGCTTTCCCAATGTCCACCGAATGCGACAGGGTCGAGTAAAAGCCAATGACCATCGTAAGTGCATCCTGCTGAGTCGGGTGTGAAATACTGCCCATTAACGGTGATAGAAATATCGACCGAATCGCAGAAATTTTCGGTGATTTCCGCACTGATAGGGAAAAGCGAGTCTGAAATTTCACTACCATCATAAGGAACCATATTCGCTATAGTCGGTGCCGACCTATCGATAACAAAATATGTGCATAGAAAGGTATCTAGTGAATTACCAAGCATATCCGATGCGGAATCGAGGCATACCGAGACAGTTTCGATTTCAGCCCAGTCAGGCGATGGTGTGAATGTCAAAATCGAATCGATATAAGTCAGGCGAGGGTCGGCTATATCTATCTCGGTGCCATTCACAGAAACTCTTATCGACGCAGTATCGAGATAGCAAAGTTCTTTCCTATCGAGCCAATCGAAAAGATTGCGAGCGAATTGAAGATGCTCGGGGTCATCGATTCCGTGAAGAATAACGGGTGTCGGATAATTATTGACGAAAAGGAGTTCATCGAATACTACGCAAACTCGACCTTCGCCGTATTCACATACCGCTAATCCGCAATATGTGCTGAAAAGATATGAAAAATCACCGATGCAACTCGCAGGTGAACTCGTATTTATTTTCATCACACCATTACCTTTGATATATGAGACACCGGCGGTTATCGGGTGTGTGTCGAGTGATAATGTGAACGCGAAATTTATCCCGCCTGTGTATGTAATCCCGAAATCATCGGTGATAGCGGAATATCGGCTAATATTCGATGAATATTCTGATATTACGAAAAGTCCTCCGCCGGACGATACGAAATCAACCAATGCGGATTGCTCCTCTGCTGATAAATCCCGTGGCAAAGAAGCTCCGAAAACGATTATATTGTATAAACTACACAATGAATCGGTTATAGTGATAGTTCCCAAACTTGCCTCGTCATTTTCAAATCCTCTTCCGATAAGTGTATCACGCAAAATCGAGTATCCATAATCGCCTGTGTTATTTATCGGAGCATTAATCCAAAGAATTTTCTGCGTGGTATCGGCGAACCATAATTTGAAAACCACAGGTAGATTGGAACAGGAATAAATCAATGAATCTCGTGGAGAAATCTTTTCCGCTCTGATTCCACCGCTGATTCCATAAACTGAAGAAAAAATCGTAACCGAGAATAAAAATATCGATAGAAAACTATTCGGTATGAATAATTTCATTAGAGAACCTTAAAAAATATTATTCACAATTGAAGCAGTAAAAATAAACCGTCCTCGACGAAAAATTTTATATCTACGGTTTGAATATAATGTATTCGAACGATAAGTCCGCAGGGACATTCGAACCATCCGCGGTGCCGACTGTGAAAGAAACGCCATCGGTAATATTTAAAATCGCCACAGGCACATTAAAACCCGCATTAGTTCCACTTGTGCAATCCAAAGTTACCATAATAATAGATGTCGATGTCACATTAGGCTCGTTTATCACGACAGATGGACTGCCGGATGGTATCGTTCCCGCCCCGCCGATGAACCTACTGCTCAAAGTATCGGAAAGTTCGCTTCTAAATGCATCCATACTATCGGACATCTCGCTCATTAAACTATCTGAGTAACTATCGAGTGTATCCGAGAGAGCACCCCAAATATCGTCCGTGCCGAATAGGTCCACCATAAGACTGTCGTAATCTAAATAGAAAACCGT
>CAYRNI010000168.1:0-4236 GCA_964425665.1 uncultured bacterium | reverse complement strand
ATATACGATTGGGTTCTCCACTGGGCAGATACTCGGTTCGGGGTGTTGGCTCTTATATTGCTCGCATTCACCGAGCCGATTTTCGTGCCGATACCTGCGGATATATTGCTTGTTGCTCTTTGCCTCGGAGAACCGAAACGCTCGATAAAATACGGATTGATTTGCTCTCTGTTCTCTATTATAGGTGGAACTGTTGCATTCTCTTTGGGGCTGGCTTTCGGAGCGCACCGTTTAATTACTATATTCGACATAGTCGGATTTGGTTCCAAAGCACAACTTGCCCTCGACCTATATGCTAAATACGATTTTTGGGCAATCGCTATCTCCGCACTTACACCTGTTCCATATATGCTTTTCAGTTGGTTAGGAGGAATCGCAAAAATATCGCTGACAAAATTCATCGCAATAAGTATAGTGTTCAGAACTATGAGGTTTGGCTCCGAGGCTTTGATTTTCTATCTTTTCGGCGAACGGGCAAAAACTTTCATAGACAAATACTTCAATCTCGCTACTGTCGTGGCTGTCGTATTGATGATAGTTATCGCATACGGAGTGAAATTATTGCAGCATCTATTCACAGGATAACCAGTAGCGATGAATTTCAAATAACCTTTCAAAATTGAAGGAGGAGCAATATGGATTTTTCGATAGATGATATTCGGATACGGTTCGAGAATTTAAGGGGGTATCTTTGACCCCGATGAACTGAAAAGAAAACTCGCCGAACTCGATGAGAAACTTTCCGACCCGAATGTCTGGAGCGACCAGAAAAAAGCCCAAAGAATATCTGAGGAAAGAAAACATATTCAGGAAACTATCGAACGGATTGAGGAACTCTCATCACGGATAGATTATATAGCCGAATTGTCCGAAATAATAGAGCAGGATAGCCCCGATTACGCAGAACTTGTCGAGGAACTTTCCGATATCGAAAAACAACTTCGCACATTCGAAATCGAAAGTTACCTTTCCGACCCCGACGACCGAGCGAATGCTATACTCGAAATTCATTCGGGCGCGGGTGGAACCGAGGCTCAGGATTGGGCATCGATGCTTTTGCGAATGTATCTTCGATTCTGCGAGAGCAAAAACTGGAGAGCTACCGTAATCGACCAATTGCCCGGCGAGGAAGCAGGAATCAAATCCGCCGTTATCGAGGTCCAAGGGGAATTTGCTTACGGTTATCTTAAAGCTGAAATCGGTGTTCATCGTCTCGTTAGAATTTCACCGTTCGATTCGAACCGGCGTAGACACACATCGTTCGCATCGGTTTTCGCATATCCCGAGACGGAGGAGAGCGAGGAAATCGAAATCAAGGAAACAGATTTGAAAATCGATACATTTCGAGCGGGTGGACACGGCGGACAAAATGTCAATAAGGTCGAAACAGCGGTCAGAATAACTCATATCCCTACGGGGACAGTTGTCAATTGTCAGGCGGAACGGTCTCAATTCAAAAACCGCGACCTCGCAATGAAAATACTGAGGGCAAAACTCCTCGCTCTCAAAAAGAAAGAGGAAGAGGAGAAAAAAGCCGAGGTCGAAAAGACGAAGAAAAAAATCGAATGGGGCAGTCAAATCAGAAGTTATGTTCTACATCCTTATAAGATGGTCAAAGATTTGCGGACGAATTACGAGGTCTCTCAGCCGGATAAAGTTCTCGATGGTGAACTCGATGGCTTTATCGAGGCGTTCCTGATGCAGAGAGAAGAATAAGCCCGACCCGAATACATTTCGATAGAAGGAATTATAATGAAATTCGACACCGTAATTTATCAAAAGTTTGAACACACTATTGTCGGCGGGAGTGTTTGGGGATTCGATAATTTCGTATTCGCTATTTCATTAGACGATGAAAATCCGGTAATCGATAAGTTCAAAAAACTCGGGATGAGAGCAATTTCTGGCAAACTGTTAGCCACCGCAGAGGTTTTAGAATATCTCGATGGCAGCCGCAAAAGTTTCTCTGTGATGCCAAAATTTCTATGGGGAACACCATTTCAAAGAAGAGTTTGGTGGGAAACTTATATCATCCCCTACGGCGAGACGATTTCATACGAAGAACTCGCGAAACGAGTAGGTGAACCGAAATCGGCGAGAGCCATCGGGAATGCACTCGGTGCAAATCCGATTCCGCTGATTATCCCCTGTCATCGAGTTATTCGAACAGATGGTGGTCTGGGCGGTTTCACCGCAGGAATAGAGGTGAAAAAGAAATTGCTTGAACTCGAAGGAATTTTTATATAATTGGAAATATTGAAGGAAATAATCCTCGTGCAGAAATGACTTCTAATAAAAAGTTTTTAATCAGGAGGACATAAAAGATGAAAAAAATTTTTATAATAGCAATTATGTTTGGTTTAATATGTTCATTCGCTAAGGAATCCCCAAAAACCAAAAGAGATGAAGCGATTGCCACCGCATTGAGAGCATTGAAAATGACGCCCGATAAACTTTCGCTGAAAAGCACTGTCGAGGTAGATTCATTCAGATTGAAAATCGTAGATGATTGTATGGCTCGCCCCACAGAAGTTCCCGATATTCTGGATAGTTTGATGAATGAAATAGATTTCAGCACGGGAGCGAGTTATCTAACAGCCGTAGCACCTATACTCGACCTAAAATCCGCTACCCCGAAACTATATGGCAAAAAAGGTGATACTCCTTGGTCGAGTCAAAAAGATGTCCCGCCCAAATTGCGCAGAGCATTAAATATTCTGATGGAATCTTTCAATGATGCTAAAATCTCTATGCAGTCCGCATTCGATAGTCTCGATTCGTTTCAGGTCGATACAATACTGTCGAAAGCACCTGAATATCTGATGCCCGGCGCCGAGAAACTCGCCGACCAGGTCGATGAATCGACTCTCGAGGAAATGAATACACAGGAATTAGAGGAGGAAAAAGAGGATAATAGATTTTTTACTCTCGCCTCTCGTGTAAATAAGCAGAAGATATTGGAATCTGCTATTCGTGTTGCTCAAGGTGTTTGGAAGGCGAAGGAACTCGCATCGCAGGTAAAACCTATCGAGGGGAATGGTTCAGCACCCGATACGATTGCATTCGGCGATATCGTATACTATTGCGAAACGGAATTCGGTCCTGTTATCATCGGCGGTAAAGGACCGACTGTCTATCTTTCGCCCTGTGCGGTGATAATCGACCTCGGCGGCGATGATGAATATCGAGCCACCGCCGGCGGAACGGATACACTTCTTCAATTCTCTGTGTCCATCGACCTCGGCGGAAACGATGTGTATTGGTCCGATGAATCGTTCTCCTTCGGCTCGGCTCTGGGCGGTGTAGGAATTCTTATCGACCTCGGCGGCGATGACCATTACCACGCACTAAACCATAGCCTCGGTGCCGGGATTTTCGGATGGGGTATCCTATGGGACACGGACGGAGACGATTTATATGTGGGACATACAGGGGTCGAGGGCGTAGGTTTTGTCGGCGGCGGTCTGCTTTACGATGCTAAGGGAAACGACAGATACGAGGCACATCTTTACTCACAGGGATTTGGCTTCGTCGGGGGACTCGGCGTCATAGACGACCTCGACGGAAACGATTCCTATATCTGCACCGGTGCGACAATCGACAAACTTCGCTACGCCGACCATAATGTGACGCTATCTCAGGGATTCGGATATGGCTATCGTCCCGATTGGTCCGGTGGAGTGGGTCTCATAATCGAACACGCAGGAAACGATGCCTATGTCTCGGATATTTTCGGGCAGGCGGCGAGCTACTGGTTCGCTCTCGGCTCCATTTACGATATGTCGGGAAATGACAGCTATGTATCCTACCAATATGCTCAGGGAGCTGGTATTCATCTTTCATCGGCGGGGCTTGTGGACATAGAGGGGAACGATGCCTATGTGGCACACGGAGTTTCACAGGGCTGCGGACACGACCTCGCCATCGGTTTTCTCGATGACCGCGCCGGCGATGACAACTATGTCACCTGGGACTTAGCACAGGGAGCTGGCAATGCCGATGGTATCGGTATCCTCGTCGACGAAGGCGATGGTCAGGACGCCTATGTTGCAAAACGAAATTACAATAGTCAGGGTTATGGAAATTGGCGAAGAGATTTCGGCAGTGTAGGACTTATGCTCGACCTCGGTGGCAAAGATGTCTATGCAGGAAAAGGCAAAGAGGGAAAATGGTGGAGTTGGTCGGACTATGGTATCGGAATAGATTTTCCATCGGGGGCGAAAAAACTTCCGAATA
>CAYRNI010000167.1:2064-4415 GCA_964425665.1 uncultured bacterium | reverse complement strand
CTATTTTTTCGCGTTTGCGGGTATCACACAGAGGAAAATCAATTCGCTATCGCCAGTATTGACAAATTGATGAATCACATTAGGCGGGACAAAAATCACATAATCCTTCTCGAAATTGTGCCACTCGCCACCTATTAGAACTTTGCCTTTGCCAGCGAGACAATAGACCTCGTGCTCGTAAGGATGGGAATGTTTGGGTGAGTAACCATCTTTCTGGACGGTGAATCTACGAAGATAGAAATTGGGTGCGTCATCATCGGCAGAGATTAACCATTGAATTTCTGCATGCGATGCCGCCGGGTCATCGACGATGGATTTTTCTATCTCGCTCTGGTGCGCAACTTTTCCTGATATTTCTTTCATTATAGCAAACTGATAAATTTTAAAATTCGTTCTCGCCCTTTGGGGAATATTTCTCGTAGAGCCACCAAATTATGATAGCGATGAGAATAGCGAGAAAATACAGATATACCATCGTTTCCCTCGACCAGGCAAAAGCCAGCGTCAATAGAGCGGGAATTAACGAATATATCAACCAGAATATCCAGGATTTTACTATTTTCATTATCATACCCCGATAATTTTGTTGCCTTTCTGTTCCAATTAAATATTTTGATATTTATTAGTCAAGTAAAATTCGGACTCGGATGGTTTCATTTTTGATAACCGACTTTAAATATGGAGGTTTGAAAATGTGCAAAGAATGTGGTTGTGGAGAAATAAACAACGGAGAAAAAGAAATTCCAGTCGGTAAGGAAATTCTCGAGGAAAATTCAAAATTCGCCTTGCACAATAGGGAACATCTCGATGAAAATGGAATTGTTATGTTCAATCTTGTCGGCTCGCCCGGTGCGGGTAAAACTACACTTTTAGAAAGCACAATTCCCGAACTTGCGAAGGAATTCAAAATCGCCGTCATAGAGGGTGACCTCGAAACGGACAGAGACAAACAGAGAATCGACAAGCTCGGTGTTCCCTGCCATCAGATATGCACTCACGGTGCCTGTCATCTCGATGCGAAAATGGTTCACGAGGCGTTGCACGAACTCGACCTCGACGATTCGTTCGATATGGTATTTGTTGAAAATGTAGGGAATCTCGTCTGCCCAGCCGATTTTCCACTGGGCGAAAATTTCAGAGTTGTGGTGCTTTCCACACCAGAGGGCGACGATAAACCCGAAAAATACCCCAGCATATTTTATGGCTCCGATGCCGTGGTGGTATCGAAACTCGACCTCGTGCAATATCTCGATTTTAATCTCGATGAATGCAAGCGGCGAAGTTATCGGGTAAATCCCAAGGCGAGATTTTTTGCGATGTCATCTAAGAGCGGCGATGGGATGAATCAGTGGCTCGAATGGGTTCGTTGGGCTGCTAAAAGCCCGAGATAAGAATATCATAGGTTTCATTTTAGTTGAACACTTGCAAGGTCTTACTATGATTGTAGAATTGGAAAGGTTGCACGAGATATTTGCGAATTTAGAGGATTTGCCGATTGCGGTCATCGGCGATGTGATGCTCGATAGATACATCTGGGGCGACACGGAGCGGATTTCTCCCGAGGCACCTGTTCCTGTGGTATCTGTGGATGGTGAAACTGCGAGACTCGGCGGTGCGGCAAATGTCGCATTGAATATCCGCTCGCTCGGTGCGAAACCACTCCTTTTCGGAGTTATCGGCGAGGATTTGTTCGCTCAGAAATTTTTAGAACTATTGAATAATTTCGAAATCGATGAAAAATTTCTCGCTGTGGACAGCTCTCGACCAACTACATCCAAAACGAGAATAATCGCTCGCGGGCAGCAGGTCCTCAGAATAGATAGGGAAAACTATATCGATATATCCAAAAAGGTCGAAAAGAAACTGCTCGATAGGATAATCGACTCGCTCGATAATTTTTCTGCAATAGTAATTTCAGATTACGGCAAGGGAGTTATTTCCCGCTCTTTTTTGAGAAAACTCGTTTCCATTGCCACAGAGAAGAAAAAATTTATCACTGTGGACCCGAAAGAGCATCATTTCAAACTTTACAGGAATGTTTCTATCATCACACCGAACACTAAAGAAGCAGGCGATGCTGTCGGTATAAAAATCCACGATTACGACTCTCTTCTGAAAGCGGGCAAAAAATTAAAAAAACTCACGATGGCAAAAAATATTTTAATTACGCGCGGCTCTGAGGGGATGAGTTTATTCAGGGAAAATGGTTCTGTAAAAGATTTCCCGACTGTGGCTAAACAAGTGTATGATGTGACAGGTGCGGGGGATACTGTCGCGGGTGTATTTACATCGATTGTTGCTGCTGGTGGAACTCTCGATGAAGCGGCTATAATCTCATCACATGCTGCTGG
>CAYRNI010000167.1:0-1964 GCA_964425665.1 uncultured bacterium | reverse complement strand
GCGCACAGAATCGAGGGATATGCGGGGAATTGCTCCCGGATGCACGGACACAATTGGCGTGTGGAACTTAAAGTCGGTGCAGACAAACTCGACGAACTAAATATGGCGTTCGATTTCAGAAAAGCCAAAGCGATACTTATCGAAATTTTAGAGAAATTCGACCACACGGTTCTAAATGATAATCCCATTCTCGGCGGTGGAAATCCAACGGCGGAGCGAATCGCTATGATAATCTATCGAATGGCAAAAGAAAAACTCCCAGAAAATATCCGAATAATCTCTGTCGGCGTGTGGGAATCTGACAATGCCTGCGTGGTATATAGCGAATAGCGGAAAATTCGGTTATTCATCCATCTCGAATTTTATCCTGACAAAATTTTTAGTGCTATCATCTGCCGATACGAGCAAAATCGCTTCGGTCGGTTTATTCAGCGATGCAGCAGAAATCAATCGCACAGAAATTTGGATTTCCGAATTAGGATTGATTCTAAATTTCGATGGTGAAATGGAAATCAACCCTGTGTTCTCTATGGAGTTGAAACCAGGAGAAACATCTGGAAAACTTTGCGACTCGCTGACGGGTTTTCGAACCGTTATTTCGTAATTATGAGATGAAGAGTCGTTGTTGAAAATCGTAAAAAGGTTTCGGGTATTTTTCATATCGAATTTCAATACGGATGGAGCGACACCGATTTTTCCCGCTGGTGGTTTCGCAGGGTTCGATTTCGGTTCAGTTTCGATGAAAAAATTCGATATAATAGCGGGCTGGAACATTCCATTCGAAATCGAAGTAATGAAAACTCTGATATGGAAATGCTGATTGTAAAGTTCATCGGATAGTGGGATATCGGTCCACATTTTCGCACGGGCATACCCTGAGGAATCGACAAAAAGCGTTCCACTATTCTCGATTTGAAACCAACTCGTATCGGGTAATGGTCTATATCCATCACAGGAAGGTGTTTTAATCTCGGGAGACATAACCTTGGCTATTGCATATTCTGCACCGACATCGGAGCAAACCAGTGGAAAACCTAAATCCTGAGGATGTCCCAGTGGAATATTCTGCGTTGTGAACGAACCAGGAGCCACTTTCAACGCAAAAATCAGCAAAAAAACTCCGAAAAACACTGCAAAAAAAATTATTTTTTCATAAATCTTGGACATATTTTTAATTTATTATTCCAATAATTTCTATGCAATATTTTTTTATACTAAAATAACTTGCTCGATGGATATTTTTTTGTATAAATGATTATATGAACCCGATAGCCGAACAAGAGGAAAGAACTCCGAAGCAAATATTCCATCACTGGCTGGAAATAGTGATACTCGCTATTTTATTTGCATTGATTTTGCGCGCTTATGTTTTTCAGGGGTATAAAATTCCTACTATCGCGATGGAGAATACGCTTTTTAAGGGGGATTATGCAATCGGCGAAAAAATAACATATAAAATTCGCAAACCCAAAAGAGGAGAAATCGTAGTATTTAGATATCCATTGAACCCTGATAAAATTTTTATCAAAAGGTGTGTTGGAGTCGCTGGGGATACGGTTGTCGTAAGGGATAAAGTATTATACATAAATGGAAATGCTGTGCCCGATTATCCTGGGGTTAAGTATACAGACCCCGAACTTCTGTCGGCTATATATTCGAGCAGAGACAATTGCGGTCCTATAATCGTCCCGTATGGATACATATTCGTTATGGGCGATAATCGCGATAAATCGAGCGATTCTCGGTTCTGGGGCTCATTACCATTGAAAAATGTCGATTCGAGACTACTTTTCATCTACTTTTCTCTGGAACCCGATAATTACACCCTCGAAAAAAAATCGATATTCAATATAATTCGTGTTATTTTGCACAAAATAGTGACTTTTCCCATTAGAATTCGATGGCACAGAATTGGAAAGTTTATCGAAAAACTATAACTTTCGATAAGTTTTCTGCAAGATATG
>CAYRNI010000166.1:0-4448 GCA_964425665.1 uncultured bacterium | reverse complement strand
AGGCAAAAATATGTATATTATTTGGAACTCGAGTCGCATCTGCAATCCAGGAAACATATCCATATTCATCGGTTTTGATGACAAGGACATCGGTGGAATCAGGGAGTTCATAGGCAATTTCCCCAGCGATTACAAATCCTCCATCGGATATTTGAATAATGGAATTAGTTTTAACAAAATCGCCTAATAATAATTCCCTTATCCATAGTGAATCACCCGAATTATCCAGTTTCAGAAGATGTGATGCATCGGATGTATTAATCAAGAGAGCAAAGCCGTTATCAGAAGTTTGTATAATCGAGGAAGGTGTTTCATAATCATCTATATCGAAATATTTTGTCCAGATTACATCTCCAGAGCCATTAATCTTAACTATGTAGGTATTCTGGGATGTTCCATAATAATCGGTATATCCGGCGATTACGAAACCACTGTCCGAGGTCTGTATGATACAATTTGCTTGGTCATTTCCTGGTGTGCCATATGTTCTTGTCCATAATGTATCGCCCGAACTGTCTGCACGGATTACATATATGTCGGTATTATCGGAGAAAGAATTTGTCCATCCTGCCATAATGAAGCCATTATCGTAAGTTTTCGCCATCGATGTTCCAAAGTCGGTCAGCGAATCGCCATATGTTTTCATCCACAATAAATCCCCTGTCGAATCGATTTTTATCAGACAAAAATCATCGGTATTTCCCGATAATGGGTCTATATTCCCTCTCTTGCCAAAAATCGCATACCCACTGTCAGGAGTTTGCACCACCGAAGATGCTATATCCCATGCGTATGAATCGCGTTCGAAAACTTCTGCCCATATAATCGCGCCATCACTATCGATTTTAGTAACACCAAAATTATAATTTACCATTCCGGCGAGCATAAATCCGCCATCGAATGTCTGTATCACAGAATTAACTTCGCTATAATTTCCATTATTTAAAACTTCGGACCATATAGTCTCCCCAGATGAATTAATTCGTAATACATAGAAACCACTGGAGTCGGAAAAAAGAGGCAAAGTTCCACCAGCAAGGATGTAATCGCCATCGGATGTCTGAATAATCGAATTCGCCCAGTCGTGCCAGGGACCATCGCTATATGTCCTTACCCAGGTTTCCTGTGAAAAAATGAGGGCTGGTAAAAATACGAGCGCAAAAATGATTATTCTTTTCATAATAACCTCCTTGTATACTTTTCATCTCATCATAACATTTAATCCAATTAGGAGCAATCGGGGAACCACGACAAACTACCAATGCAGATAGATAGATAGATAGTTTCTCGGCTGGGCACACTTTTATTTCTCGATGGAAAATCGCGCATATTCGCTCCCCTCGCTTTAACATTATAGTAATAAGTCATTGGAAATCAAGTTTTTTTGTGAAATCCATTGTAAGATAATCAAGAAAGATAATAAATGCTCGATTACGATGGTTATCGAGAACAGTGGCGTAAGAATCAGCAGTGATAAAAAAGTCCGAAATCTCATCGAAACGATTTATCTATAAAAAATCATTGCAGAATAAACAATTTCCATTTTCTTTTTAATAATGAAATAAAAATGTATAAACGCAGAGGTAGATTATGGACGATAGATTTTTAAATGCTGCTGAAACCGCTGTTAAACAGTGTCTCGCTGTGGATAAAGATGAAACGGTTCTCATCATAACCGACCAACTCGAGCGTGAAATCGGCTATGCTCTCTTCGAGATTGCCAAACAAATAGCGAAGGAAACTATGCTGGTCGAGATTATACCGCGTCGGAATCACGGGGAGGAACCACCCGAGCAGGTCGCCGAGCTTATGAAATCTGTCGATGTAGTTATCGCACCGACTTTCAGGTCGCTCTCGCACACGGAGGCTCGGAGAGAGGCGAGTAAGATTGGTGTTCGTATTGCGACTATGCCGGGAATTTTGCGCGAGACATTTGTCCGAGCGATGAATGTGAAATACGATGAAATCGCCCGAGTTTCCAATGAACTCGCGGACATATTGTCATCGGCAAAAAGTGCCAGAGTGGTTTCCGAACACGGGACCGATATTGTTATGTCGCTTACGGGAAGGCGAGGTTTATCCGATACTGGTATTATTCATAGCAGAGGTGCGTTCGGGAATCTTCCCGCAGGCGAGGCATATATCGCACCTGTCGAAGGCACCGCTCAGGGAACAATCGTCGTAGACGGCTCGATTGGTGATACAGGCGTGCTTGCAAATGACGACTATATAACTATCCGTGTAAAGGATGGCTACGCTACAGAAGTCGATGGTTCGCGAGCATCGGCTTATCTCGCGGGGGTTTTGGCGACTCAGCCACAGGATGCCCGCAATATCGCGGAACTCGGTATCGGCACGAATTACGCCGCGAGACTGTGCGGAAACATACTCGAAGATGAAAAAGTTCTCGGCACGGTTCACATCGCACTCGGCGATAATGCCTCGATGGGCGGAAATGTCGCCGCACCGATTCATCTCGATGGCATAATTCTTTCGCCCACACTCTATATAGATAATAAAATCGTTATGAACAAGGGCAAGTTGCAGATATGATAGATAAAATTTCCAAAAAGGTTTTGTTCGAGCCTGCTGGAAGAAATCTTTTCGAAAACATATTATCTCTTCGGAAGTTGCTGGGGAGATTGGATGTTCCCTTCGGAGAGAACGATTCTGTCGGGATAAAAATCCACTGGGGAGAGCGCGGTAATCATTCCTTTCTTCCACCCGATTATACCGCGGAAATTGTCGAATGGGTAAAAGGTTTCGGTG
The DNA here is from genome assembly GCA_964425665.1 of uncultured bacterium. Taxonomy (GTDB): domain Bacteria; phylum UBP14; class UBA6098; order B30-G16; family B30-G16; genus JAGGZE01. The sequence continues at coordinate 1,679 of CAYRNI010000166.1, read as the reverse complement.
CGAAGCCGTTTGTTTTCGACACTACGGTTCTGTATTCTGGTGGCAGGCGCGATGGGGCAGATTCGCTCGAAACCGCCGCCGAGCACGGTTTCACGGAGGAAAATATCGGCTGTCCGCTCGTTATCGCCGATGGTCTCGACGGCAGAGATGTAGTCGATGTTCCGTCGGGGTTAAAACATTTCGAAACGGTGCAGGTGGCATCGGTAATACAGAAAGCAGATGGTTTTGTTATATTCTCGCATTTTAAGGGGCATCTCGAAGCGGGTTTCGGCGGTGCTATTAAAAATATCTCGATGGGTTTCGCATCGAGAGCTCAGAAGCAGCGAATACATTCGGATGCGTATCCCGTTTTGAAAAAGGAAAAATGTATAAGATGCGGGAACTGTCAGGATGTTTGCCCTGTGGGTGCGGTTTCGATAGATAGCGAAAATTTCCCGATTTTCGATTTGGAGAAATGTATCGGTTGCGCACAATGTATCGCACTATGCCCCGCTGTGGCATTGAAAATATTCTGGAACACCGACTCGCAAACTTTTCAGGAGAAACTCGCAGAAACAGCACTCGCTATATGGAAAATAATCGAGAGGAAAACGGTATTAATAAATGCCGCTGTGAAAATAACGAAAGATTGCGATTGTATGCCCGGCAAGAATGAATTTATAGCAAACGATGTAGGATTTTTCGGTGGATACGACCCTTTTGAAATAGATAGAAAGACTATCGAAAAATTAGGTGAGAATATTATCGATAACGCTCATTCCAATATTTTATGGAGAGTTCAATTTTCTAATATTTTCTAAAAAAAAACTTGCATTTATTTTCAATTTGCTTCTATATAGTAATATTATAGGAAATTATGAGAAATTGTCTTTTGGATTATTCAGTTGAGTGAGAAAAAATAATATAAGGAGGGGGATAAAGATGTTTAAGCGAGTTTTGTTTGCGGTTTTTCTTGTTTTCAGTCTGCTTTTCGCCATTCCGCATCAAATCAACTATCAGGGGAAAATAACCGATGCAACAGGTGTCGCGTTGAATGGATATTATAATATGGATTTCAGCATATACGATGCCGAAACAGGTGGGACATTGCAATGGACAGAATCTCACACATCGGTTCCTGTGAGCAAAGGACTTTTCAATGTAATTCTCGGTTCATCGACGCCGATAAATTTGAGTTTCGATACGAACTATTGGCTCGAAATTCAGGTTAACGGCGATGTCCTGACCCCGAGAATTCCGCTTTCATCATCGGCGTATGCATTTAGGGCATCTATTGCAGATTCCGCTGTTAACGGCGGAGGGCAAGTGCTGACTATGACATTCGGCTCCGATGATACTCTTCGCCTGACTCAAACTGTCGGCTCTGATATCGCGACGCAAATCCCTGTGGATAACGACGACTTGTCCGATAATGTAATCTCCGATTTGTCCGATGTTTCTACCACGGCGCCGTCCAGCGGCGAGGTTCTCAAATGGAACGGCAGTGCTTGGGCTCCCGGCGATGACAATATTGGAATAACAAGTTGGGATACACTGCAAGCATATTACGATACATTGGATTTACAAACATCTGGCGGTGCGTTGGTCCATTGGGATAATTTAACGGATGTCCCCGCGGGTTTTTCAGATGGTGTGGACGATGTGGATGATGCCGACCATACAATCGGGAACGAATACAA
>CAYRNI010000165.1:1791-4547 GCA_964425665.1 uncultured bacterium | reverse complement strand
TGGTGATGCAAGAGTTACTGGGAGATATTACGATTCGAGCAATAATTCTGGTTCGTCCGGGAAGGTTCTTTCGAGCACTGGCAGCGGAACACAGTGGACATATGAACTTCCCGGTCAGCGCAATAGTGCTACGATTTCTTCAACGGGATGGTATCGAATAGCATCGAATTCTGGCAATCGTGCAGATGCGACTTTCACATTGAGAGACCAAATAAGTGGTGGAGGTCACTCTACTGTTCGTTTCGAGGCTGGCGTTAACTTTGGCGATGCCGGTGGAATAAGTTTTACTTTGCTTAACCATTCCCGTTATAGCACGGCGACATTCACTCAGGTCAGAATAATCGAAAATGGGACTTATGACGGTGCATACCTTGAAGTATATTGTGCTCGGACAGGGAATGTCGAATACACAATCACCGATAACGAACAGGCGAGCGGATGGACTCCTGTGGACTGGGCAGCAGGTTCTATTCCATCTGGCTGGACAGCCCATACTTATAATATAGATAAGCTTTTTGTTATAGCCGATTCAGATGACCGGGTGACTGTAAATCGTGGTGGCAATGTGGGAATAGGGACGACCTCGCCATCTGCAAAACTCGATGTCGTAGGCACCGCGGAAATAAATGGTCAGTTGGATATGCAATCGAACAAAATCGTAGATTTAGCAGACCCAACAAATGCTCAAGATGCCGCAACAAAAAATTATGTCGATACGCACAGCGGTTCATCTATCTGGCAGGATGGCGGTAGCTATATATATCCAAATACGGCTACTTCGTTTCACGTAGAGGACGATGGCGACCTCGACCTCGGTGGACATGATATAGAGCGTGTCGATGAAATTTCAGCAAACAATATCGACCCGGTTCTCAAAATCGGTGGGAAGTTATATCGCACTTGGACGCTGGATATGGTGGGACAAAGAGTAGAGGTCGTCGGACAAGCAAAATTGAATTCCAAAGGTTTCTGGGAAATCGACTTGGCAACTCAACCGGAGGCTTCAGATTTTTGGCTATTCTGGCATTCGGCGGACCAGAAAACTATAATTCCGTTCGTCTCGCCTCAAGGTCCTGCTAATCTGTATGGATATATGGAAGGCTCGAAATTCATCGTGAAATCGATGGGCGGGGAGAACAATATTAAATTCTCATACAGACTAATAGCCGTGCGATACGACTTTAGAGACAAAACGCAGGAGGAAACAAACATCCGAACAAAGCCAACGGATACCTACATAGACATAGACGGCGGACAAAAATACGATAAATGAAAAACCCAAAGCCTGCACGGAGGAGGTCGAATATGTTGCAATTAAAAGAAGTAAATAGGAGGCTTTTGGGGAAGTTGATTATAGTTTTTTCCTTTCTGTTATTTGTTATCCCCGCCGAGGCGTATGATTCAGAGGATATTTTGCTGGTTCAAAACTATGTTCCCGCCGATGCCACCGATGGAAATTCTGGGCAAAAAATTCCACCTGTCGTTATGGATGTGAAACCTAATTATAATGTTGCCAACAAGGTTGCAGCTCCAAATACCAGTAAATCTGTTTCGCCTTCTCAAAAAACCGTTCCTTCAAATATTTCGAACGAAAACCGAGCCACCAATAAAAAGTGTAGGAATTGCTCCAATGGGCAGAATATAGATGAGATGAGAAGTGAAACCCATTCTCCTCTCGAATGGGGGAAAGGATCTATGTTCGAGAACAGAAATCCTGCCGATGAAGTTCTCGAGTTGCGAACTCGCGACTCTAAAACTTTTGTCAATCCCGATGGGACTTTAAGCACATATATTACTGCATATGGTTCGGCGATTCACTACAAGGAAAATGGTGTATGGAAAACTATCTCCCGTGAGATTCGTGCGAATAACACAGGCAGAAATTCTGATTATGAATATTGCAACCTCGATAATTTTTTCAAGACATTTTACAGTTTGAACCCCACCAGAGGAATGCTTGTAGAGTTTAAGAAGAGTCAGGGCAAAGTGGAAAAATTTTTCTCCGAAATGAATCCTCGATATGGATTGTTCGACGAATCTTTTAATCTATTAGATGTTCATAATTGTAATTCTGTTGAAGGAGATGTTGAAAGTGGAGAGATAACATATTCTTCTATTTTTCCTGGGTGCGATTTGAAAATCACACAAGGTTATGTGGGTGCAAAAAGCGAATTTATCATCGAAGACCCTACTATGTTGTCTGATATTCCCGAGAATGCGAAATATCTTTCGTTTATTAGCAAAGTAAAACTTCCGGCTGGTTGGAGTGTGGACACATTGACGGATGATAACATTCCCAGGGGGTTAGCATCGAATGTTATGATTTATGATACGAAGGGGAAAGTCGCGATAGAATATCATATTCCGAATATATACGAGAAAAATCCTCCCCATCCCGATATTGACCCATCCTTGCCTAAGGAAGAACAGGATATCGGCGACTGGCATCACGAATTTACCACTTTTGGAGGATACAGAATATCTCTCTCCGGCGATGAATTGACATTATACACCTTGATTCCACTCGATTGGCTCACCGAATCTGATAGAGTATTTCCTATCGTGATAGACCCAACATTTACTTGCTATCCGGTTTCAAATACCTGTAATTCCGGTGGTTGTAATACTTCATCTTGGGATGGTGACCACTCGCGAGTGTATGCATATAACACATACGATGGTTGGATAGATTTCTATGTCTACTCCGTTCCCGATGGTTCGACTGTAAATAGTATAGATTTCCATTTCTATGTCAA
>CAYRNI010000165.1:0-1691 GCA_964425665.1 uncultured bacterium | reverse complement strand
CCATATATAATAGTATCAACTCCGAATCCCGGTTGCGGAAACAATTATCTCGGTTCGCTTTCCATAACTACTTCTTGGCAAAATGTAACCTGCCCTTCTGGAAGTGTTCCCTATTGGAGTTTCAATGCTACTGCTGGAAGGAGATACGATTTCAGCACATGTGGAGCTAGTGAGGATACATACATAAGAATTTACGATGCTTCTATGACACAAGTAGCTTACAATGATGACAACGGTGATTTCTGTTCAGGTTTGACAGCATCTATATCGTGGAATTGCTCTTCCAGTGGAACATATTACATTAGCGTAGCACATTACAGTTGTAATAATTTATCCAGTAATCAAACTCTGAGTTATCGATATGTTTGTGCGAATACGAACCGTGGTTCTATAACGCCTACCCTGTCTTGGCAGAATGCTTCATATAGTTCGGGCACGATGCCTTATTGGAGTTTTAATGCTACTGCTGGAAACTACTATGATTTCAGTATGTGTTCCAATAGTGAAGATAGCTATCTACGAATCTATGATTCGGGTTGGAATCTTGTTGCTTCGAATGATGATAATGGAGATTGGTGTTCGGGAGTGCCTGCTTCGATTTCCTGGTATTGTTCTACCTCAGGAACATATTTTGTTGCGGTTTCGCACTATTCGTGCGGAAATTTGAGCAATGGCGGTAATCTCGCATACAAATATCATCCTAACTGTGCTCCGCCAACGAGTGTCACTGCCACAGCAAATGGTTCTTCTTCTGGCACTTCAATTTGTTCGGGTTCTGCTGTGACTTTAAGCGGCTCGCACTCCGGCGGAAACTGTTCTTCTTGGTCTTGGCAATACCGCTGGCGAACTTCATCAGGAACAATACGGGATTGGAGCACTACTCTCAACTACACAGTGCATCCCACATCGTCCACTACCTATTATCTCGATGTTAGATGTAGTGGTTGCACAGGTTCATATACGACAGATAGCGTTCCTGTTACCGTGAATTATTCAGCCTCGGGGACACCTTCACTTTCTTCCCCCGCTAACGGCTCTGCTACATCGAACAGAAGACCTACATTCTCTTGGAGCTGCTCTGGATGTAGCTTCGGTTCTCCAAACGGAAGATATGAAATCAATATAAACGGCACTTGGTATAGTGCGGGGACATCTGCAAGTTTCACGCCTTGGTGGGATTTAGCGCCTGGGGCTAACAACTGGTATGTTCGCATAATCTCCGATTGTGGCTCTGGCGGGACATCCGCGACCTGGACAGTATATATCACTCCGGATAATTACTGTGGGAATGTGGACCACGGCGGCAACGATTGGATAATTTCTTCTAGTAGAACTGTCAGCGGTTATCATTACAATGTAGGCACATTCAGAGTTAATTCTGGTATCACGGCTACTGTGGATGGTTCCTGCCATTATCTCAATGTGGATGCTCATAAAATCTATGTTTATGGGACAATAAATGCTGCTGGCAAGGGCGGAGCAGGTGGAACAGGCGGTGATGGTGGAGATGGTGAAAATTGTGTTAGCAGTTATGGTGATAATTGTGGTGGTTGTGATTATCGGTGGACAGAGAACGGCGAAGGTGGTGGTTCTGGCTCTGGCAGTGGTGGTGGTTCTGGAGGAACTTCTGGCAGCGACGGAACTGGTTGCACGCAGGATTGCGGAACTTGGGGTGATGAAATCGGATGGGT
>CAYRNI010000164.1:3141-4611 GCA_964425665.1 uncultured bacterium | reverse complement strand
TTTCCCCTTGTGAAAAATGCTAATTCGCTCAAATCCATAAGGATGACTTGACAATAACAAAATCGATAATATATTTTAATTGTGTTGATTATAAATGGGAAAGTTTTTCTGCCGTCTCTGGATGAACCTGCGGATGTCGATATAAGAATACGGGATGGTAAAATAGTCGAAATCGGCACGAAATTGCCTCGTAACGATGAAATTTTAGATGCCGAAGGATATATTATTCTACCCGGTGCAATCGACCCGCATACGCATTTTAACGACCCCGGCTACAAGGAAAAAGAGGATTTCTATCACGGGACATCTGCGGCGGCATCGGGTGGTATCACCACGATAATCGATATGCCTTGCACATCCGTTCCGCCGGTTACCAATCTCGAAAATTTACGAACGAAACTCGCTGCAATCGAAAAGAAAGCGGTCGTGGATTTCGGATTATACGGCGGAGTTTCGGGACAATCTTTCGAGCAAGATTTTCCGGACAACATAATCGAACTCGCGCCTAAAATTCTCGGTTTCAAAACATATTTCATCTCGGGGATGGATACATTCGCTCGATTGAACCATTATCAGTTCGAGCAAGTTGTTCGCAAGGCAATCGAATTGCGAGTTCCCGTGCTTGTTCACGCGGAGGATTTCGACTACATCGACTATGCGACGAAACTCGCTCGTTTGCGAGGCGATAAACCTTACGATTACTATTTGTCTCGTCCGGAGATAGCGGAGATTATCGCCGTTCAGGAAATCGTTGCGATTGTTGAAAACATTTTGTCCGAGCCGAAATACGCCGAGATTGTCGAAAGTAGCGGAATTAAACCTGTGCATATCGTTCATATCTCGGCAGCGAAATCCGTAAAAATTCTCGCCGACGAGCCGATAACCTGCGAGACAGCGCCGCATTATCTCGCATTCGACCTCGACGATTTTATCGAACTCGGTTCACCGCTTAAGGTTACACCCGTTGTGAAACCCTCGCCGAACCGAGAAAAACTGTGGAAATTTCTCGCGGATGGCAGTATCGATTTCATCGCATCGGACCACGCCCCCGCAGGCGAAAATGAAAAATTCACGAACTCCATATGGACAGATTACTCGGGGATACCGGGAACAGAAACACTCCTCCCCTATCTTTTCTCGGAGGGCTATCTTAGTGGCAAAATATCACTCAAAAGGCTCGTGGAGATAACATCTTCGGCGGCGGCGAAAAGATATGGGATATACGACCGCAAAGGTTCGATAGAAATCGACAAGGATGCAGATTTTGTGATAATCGACCCGAATTCGAATTTCAAAGTCGATGGAACTAAATTATACTCGAAAGGCAAAATAACGCCGTTCGATGGTTTCACATTTCGAGGGAAAATCGTAAAAACAATAGTCCGTGGAAAAATCGTCTACGATTGTGATGAAGGAATTGTCGCAGATGCAGGATACGGAAAGAATATACTCCCAAATAGAGGAAACCGA
>CAYRNI010000164.1:0-3041 GCA_964425665.1 uncultured bacterium | reverse complement strand
ATCGACTAATAAAATATTCACAAACTAAACTTGAAAAAAATCTTGACATTAAAAAGGAATATATTTTTTTACTATTTCGGACCCATAGCTCAGTTTGGTAGAGCGGAGGACTCATAATCCTTTGGTCCCAGGTTCGAGTCCTGGTGGGTCCATATTAACTATTGAAAGGAGGGCGATTAGCTCAGATGGTAGAGTGCTTGCCTCACATGCAAGAGGTCAGTGGTTCAAGTCCACTATCGCCCATAATATTGAGCGAGAAGGACGATTATTTATTAGGATGCACCTACTAAACTTGGGGTGCTTTTTTTTTGTTATGAAACTCGAAGAATTGATAAAAGAATTCGAACTGATTTGCCCTCGGGATTGGATATATCCTGGCGATACTGTGGGGCTTTTCTGTGGCGACCCCAAAAGGGCTGTGGATAAAGTGCTTCTTGCTCTCGATATCTCCGATGCAACCATAAATGAAGCAATCGAAGGTGGTTATGACCTGCTTTTCACTCATCACCCATTGAGAGGTCTCGATACCGAAAGAATTTTAGCGACGAATTATTTATCGGGAAAAATCTATAAGGCGATACAAAACGACCTCGCAATCTATTCCGCGCACACAAACCTCGATTTTGCACCGTTCGGAGTATCGGTAGTTCTCGCAAAAATGCTCGGCATAAAAATCGAGCGGGCACTTTCAGCGAAAAGTTCAGAAAAACTATACAAAATCGCGGTGTTTGTTCCCGAGAATAATTTCGCACAATTTCGCGAACGAATGCTCGATTTGGGTATCGGTGCTATCGGAAAATACAGCCGTTGCAGTTTTTCGAGCGCTGGTGAAGGAACATTCGAACCCCAGGAGGGAGCAAACCCGACAATCGGGAAAATCGGAAAATTGGAGAAGGTCAAGGAAATAAAATTTGAAACTATTGTTCCCTCTCACCTTTTGAGCAAAACGATTACCACTATGAAAACGATTCATCCATACGAGGAGCCCGCATACGATATTTACCTGTTGGAGAACAGCGAAATCGATGGTGGTTTCGGCGTAATCGGGACTCTTCCAAGAATGATGAGTGTCGGCGATGTTGCAGAACTCTGTATGGATAAATTACCGACAAATGTGGTCAGGATTTCTGGCGATAGCGGGAAGTTCATCAGGAAAGTGGCGGTTCTCGGAGGTAGCGGAGATTCTTTTGTCGATGATGTAATCAATTCCGCTGTCGATTTGTTTATAGTGGGAGAACTTAACCATCATTCTGCTCTGAAATTGATGGAATCGGGAATCGCATCGGTAGTGGCAGGACATTTCGGCACAGAATGGGTCATTCTTCCAACGCTCAGAGATATCGTTCTGAAAATTTTCGATAAATACGATATACACGGGGAGGTGAAAATATCGGAAATCGAGGAACCGATTTTTTACACAGTTAAAAAATGATTTTTCAATTGAAAATAATAAATCTACATAAATGAGAGGAGAAACAGTGAACGAACAAAAAAATCTTTCTATGAAACAACAATTGAAATTGTTGCTCAAAGTTCAGGAATATGATAGCAAATTGCTCGAACTCGATATGCGGAAATCGTTTTTTCCCGACCTGCTCACACAGTTGAAAACAGAAATGGAAAAGCTAAAAGAAGAATACGAAACGAAAAAGAACAGGCTAACCGAGGTCAAAAAGGAAATAGACTTTCTCGAAATCGAATTGGATGAAAATGAAAAAAAACTGAAAAGTTCTCAGGAAAGACTATCCACAGTATCGACGAATAAGGAATACGATGCGGTTCAACTCGAAATACAAACTCTCGAGGAGAAAATCGCTGATACGGAGCAGAGGTCTATTGTTCTTTTGGATGAACAGAGTAGTCTCGAAAAGGAGGTAGCCGAACTCGAAGAGAAAGTGAAAAATACAATCGAAAGAAATAAAACTCAGATTGAAGAAATCGAAAAGAATTCTTCCGAAATCGATGGTTTAATAGAGAAAATCCGCGAAGAGCGAGATGAAATCGCATCACAAATTTCCAGACCCCTATTGAGTAAATATCGTCAGATAAGAAAAGGGCGACAAGGAGTAGCGGTTGTTCCCATCATCGATAGGGCATGCGGTGGATGTCGTCAAGCTCTGCCACCGCAGAAAATCCAGGATATTCGCGCTGGGAAACTCACTATTTGTGAAAATTGCGGAAGAATAATCGTCGAACTGGAAACCCTCGATGATTGATTGGATGAGCGATATTTAACTTAACCCCAAAGTTCACAAGTCTGAATCATCGACAGAGAAATTTACGGGTTTGGCAGGCGAAACTTTTTATTTTGAAATTTATGAAATTGATATGCTATATAGATGGTGCATCGCGAGGGAATCCAGGTCCTGCAGGAATCGGTGTCTTCATCAAGACAGAATCCGGTGACGAATTGCTCAGAAAATCTAAATCGATTGGGCTCGCGACGAATAATGTCGCCGAATATAAGGCGTTGATACTCGCATTAGAGCAAATACAGAAACTTGAAATCGCTCTCGATTCGGTGGAAATTCGCTCGGATAGCCAGTTGCTCGTCAAACAGATGCAGGGGGAATATCGAATAAAAAATCCTACTCTCGCAAAACTCGCTGCGAAAGCAAATGAACTTATACAATCTAAAACATTTGGCGAAGTGAAATTCGTTCATATCCCAAGAAAATTTAATAAGATAGCAGATAATCTCGCTAATATAGGCTCATCGCTTAATAAATTATAGAAAAAAATAAATAAGATTTCTAAAATTATCATATTGACTTTTACCATTTTATTTCTATAATTTAATATAGTTAATAATATATAAGGGGGGAAAATATGTATAAATTGAGTGCGATTATACTGATTATACTGCTTATTTCAACTATCTGGGGGCAATACGAGTTAAGAGAATCTTATTATGGCAGTGGTGGTCCGGTCGGTGCAACAGGCGGGGGTTATGAATTATGGGGCAGTGCAACAGGGCAAACTGCGGTTACGACAGTTTCCGACGGCAGCAGTTACGAAGACCAGCAGGGATTCTATCACGG
>CAYRNI010000163.1:2907-4614 GCA_964425665.1 uncultured bacterium | reverse complement strand
CGAGATTTATCTAATCAAGGCTATTCGTCGGACGATTGTATGGTTGCCGATTGTCACTTTCACTAAATATATCCCCGATGCAACGGATTCATCCGGCGCCCAGATGAACCCCCTGCTCGATTTCTTCGCAATCTCGCTGTCCCCCTTATTAAGGGGGACAAATCCCGCTCCTGCGGGATAGGGGGTCCCTACCAGATTCCCTCGCAAATCGTAGACCTTGATATTCGAAAGGGTTTGGCACGCCAAACCCCTACCATCAGAAACTATTATTTTCACCGACGAATTGAACGGATTGGGATAGGCGGAAATATGTATATCATTTGGTAATTTTATCTCCCCGTGATTTCGACTATAAATGAAAAAATATTTTTGTCGAGCAGATGAGTGATTTATTATTATCCTAAATAATTCTGGATTTTATATGGCTAAAAATTTTCACATAATAACCTATGGCTGTCAGATGAATCAGTTCGATTCATCGGCGTTGCGTTCGTATCTCGAATCTCGGGGTCATATATGGACAGACGATTTGCACTCTGCGGATTTCATAGTTGTCAATACCTGTGCTGTGCGTGAACACGCTCAAAATCGGGCGCTGGGCAGAGTCGAAGAATTGGTGTCGATGAAAAGGCAGAACCCCGCTTTGAAAATCGGTGTTATGGGTTGTGTCGCTCAGGAACTCGGCGAGGAACTTTTCGATAAAATTCCCAAACTGGATTTTGTGGTCGGCACAGACCAAATCCCTGTTATCGCACAAATTGCCGATGGCAAAATCGAAGGTGGAACATTTGTTCAGACCCAGCAGGATTTTCGCGGACTCGATGTGAACGCTCATATAGATTCCGGGCAGGTATCGGCATTCGTAACAATTATGCGTGGATGCGATAATTTTTGCTCGTATTGTATCGTTCCGTATGTCCGCGGTCGCGAGCGAAGTCTTCCGCCGGATAAAATCCTTGCAGAAATCGAGAACGCTATTGCAAATGGCGTTAAAGAAATCACACTTCTCGGGCAAAATGTGAACTCATACAATTACGATGGTATCGATTTCCCAGAACTTCTCGAAATGGTCGCGAATATAGACAATTTGGCTCGTATTCGATTTGTGACGAATCACCCGAAAGATTTTTCTGAAAAATTACTCGATGTTCTCGAAAAATATCGCGATAAAATTCCGCCGGCATTTCATCTTCCAATTCAAAGCGGGAGCGACAAAATTCTATCCGCTATGAACCGAAAATACACCAGCGAGCAATATTTCGATATAATCGCTAAAATTTACGAGAGATTCCCCGATGCCGCCATTTCGACAGATATAATCGTAGGTTTTCCTGGCGAGAGCGAGGATGATTTTTCGGCGACCATCTCTGCGATGAGACGAGCAAGATTTTCGGGGACATTTTCATTTAGATATTCTGTTCGTCGAGGCACTGCTGCGGCAAAATTTCCAGATGATGTTCCCGAAGATGTGAAAATCGCTCGCCTGCGAAAGGTGATAGATGAAGGTCTCTCGTTAGCACAGGAATACTCACGAAACCTTATCGGGACGGTGCAGAATGTTTTAGTTCAGGGGAAATCGCGAAAAAATCCTGGCAAACTGTGGGCGACAGCGCCGTCGGGAAGAACGGTTCTCATCGATGAAAATAGTGCTGAAATCGGCGAAATAATTCCTGTAAAAATCACCGATGCAAAAACTTGGATTCTTTT
>CAYRNI010000163.1:0-2807 GCA_964425665.1 uncultured bacterium | reverse complement strand
TATAAAATATATTGAATTTTAATTTATTTTAATTATAAGTGAATATATGAGGTTTTTAAGATACATTTTTCTTCTGGTGCTATTTGGTTTGGTATTTTCAAAAACCGATAATACATATTGGAGACGAGGTATCGTCTGCTTCCAAAGACCGAATGGTTGGAACGATGCGGTGCAAAAGATAAGAAAATTACCACAGCCATATCGCAGACACAGAGCGATTTCACTCTTCCAAATAACCAATCGGCAATCCCTGAACATTTTCCGAAATCGAATCGAGCAGGCAGGACTATCTAATGAAATAAAGATTAGAAACGGATTATGGCTCGGAAATGGTGCACAGATTTTATACCGCAGCGATTTCGATTTGAACAAAATCTCGAATTTAGATTGCGTGAATCTCGCTTTCGAGGACATCGAAGGATTTAAAATATCAAATACTTCTGCCGATGCCGATATTTTAGATACGGCGTGGGGGGTCAGTCGTATAGGTGCGCCATCGTGCTGGTCTGGTGGTTTCAGCGGGCAAAATATCATAGTCGCCGTGCTCGATTCTGGCGTCAGATATACCCATCACGACCTTATCGCTAATATGTGGCATAATCCGGGCGAAATTGCTGGAAATGGTGTCGATGACGATGGCAACGGCTATGTCGACGATTACTACGGCTACGATTTTTACAACGGCGACAGCGACCCTATGGATGATAATGCGAGTATATATCACGGCACGCATTGTGCTGGCACGGTAGCGGGCGATGGCACCAGTGGAACACAGACAGGCGTCGCTCCCGATGCGAAAATTATGGCGATAAAGGTTATGGGAAGTGGTGGAACAGGCACAGCCAGTGCTCTCGTGAACGGAATCCAATATGCCATCGAGAACGGGGCATCGGTGCTTTCGCTTTCGCTCGGTTGGCCTAATCCCGATAATTCGATAAAAAATTATATGCGTCCAGTGATGGAGGATGTTCTGACTGCGGGGGTCGTGGCAGCGGTTGCCGCCGGTAATGAAGGCGATGATGGTATCTCGGCGCCACAATGTATAGATTCTCCGGGAGATTGTCCATCGCCCTGGGCAAGACCAGGCGAGGGCACTAATCGAACGGGAGTGATAACTGTCGGTGCCACTGGATACACCGAGAGCATAGCGAGTTTTTCCAGTTTCGGACCGACGAGTTGGAACACCGGCGACTATTCCGATTACACATATCCACCAGGATTGATGAAGCCCGATATATGTGCCCCCGGTGTGAGTATAACATCGACTTATGGCGGTGGCGACGACGGCTATTCGGTGAACAGCGGAACGAGTATGGCAGCACCACATCTTGCTGGAGCACTGGCAGTGATTCTTTCGAAAAATCCTGCCTTGACACCGGAAGAACTCGATTCGCTGGTTCAGACAACAGCGTTAGAACTCGGCGATGCTGGGAAAGATTCGCTTTACGGCTCTGGAAGATTGCGATTATACAATGCACTGACAGCGGCGCCGGAACCGAACTATCCCATTATAGGATATTCGAGCAATCGAATCGACGACACAGATTGGGGCAACGGCAATTTAATTATCGACCCGGGCGAAAGTATTAAACTATTCGTAAGTTTGGAAAATACGGGACTCGATGCCACAGGAGTCGAAGCGACGATATCTACGGATGAATTGGGAGTTTCCATTACCGACAATTCGGGAGTTTATGGCTCTATCGGGAGAGGTGAAACTGTCGAGGATAGTCTCGACCCATTCATTTTGGATATAAGTTCTTCGATAATGCCGGGCGAAAATATACCGATACATATAGAAATCACTGACGACAGCGGGAATGTATGGAATGATACTTTCGAAATTACCGTATCGAACTATCCTCATCGAGTCGAGGACATCGCTAATGGCACGGTTACTTTTACCGTATCTAATTTCGGAGAGGTCGGCTTTTTCGACCCGAGAAATTCTTCCGCTGGCGGAAGCGGATTCGTATATGGCGGATACAATTATCTATATGGTGGTGGGTTCTTTCTCGGTTTCGGCTACGACGATGTATCCACTGGGGAAAACGGAAATAACAGCGAGTTTTCACCCATAACATCTGTCGATATATACTCTCCTGGTTCAGCGGCGGATAAAGAGGCATATTCTTCATTTATCGACCAGAATACAAGAATTCGTATCGATTTTAAGGCACTCGCGTGGAATTCATCTTCGAGAGCAAATTTCGTTATCCTGCGATATATTTTGAGAAATATTACGGACTCGACATTATCGAACATTTATACAGGTTTCTATCTCGATTTCGACATCCACAACGAAAGTGGCACCTGGTATGATAAAGCGTTCTGGAACGATTCTGAAAACTGGGGATATATGTGGGATAATTCTTCACCGCCATCGCACCCTGCTTATGTCGGTCTTGCGGTGCTTCAACCGTCGACGAGAGGTTCTATTGTGAATAATCCGACATATGTATATCCATCTGGTATGGGTTGGGCAGATTCTGTGAAATATAATTTCATCAGCGGTGCATTTCATTCGACCACGGCGAGTTCTGCCGATGACTGGTCGTTGATTGGAGCGGCAGGTCCGGTCGATATTTCTCCCGGTGCTGCGGATACATTCGTATATGCGATTGTCGCCGGCGATGATTCCGCAGATTTTGCCGCGAATGTCGATACCGCACGGGCTCATCTTTTCGAGGTTCTCTCCGCCGAGAACGGCGACTATATTAAACCCTCTGCACTGTCGCTCGATGTTTATCCCAATCCGTTCAATTCATCGGTGAAAATAACTGTTTTCGGCATTGCAGGGAATTCCG
>CAYRNI010000162.1:0-4635 GCA_964425665.1 uncultured bacterium | reverse complement strand
CCAATGCTTATCGATCTTATAAAATCCCATTGTATCAAATACCCGAAGAGCGAGGTCGTCGATATATACAAACTGTTGTTCCAGGCAGCCAACGGCCCGAGACATCTCGCATTGGATTTCGATGCGGAAGATTTCAAGCGAAACTGGAACGATGCGGTATGTAATGATTTTCCTCCACTCGAATCTATTTCTGCGGATGGCGAATTAGTTCGTGCGCACTCTGCTCCGCTTCGCGAAAAAGGTCTATCACCCGACGATGTTATAAATAGTTTTACTTTGACGGCTCAACATTTCGAACCACATCCGGAACTTCTAATCGACTGGTGGAAAGAACTCGGCGAACTAATAAAAAGTAATATCCTGCCATTCCCATATTCTCAGTATGCGATTTTGGATGAAGAATTCAAACAGTGGGGTTTCGAGGCAAAGCATCACTCGGAAAGTTTTATTCGAGCATACAAGCCAAATTATTTAATCGTCCTGCGAAAATTTATCGACCCGATTATCAAATTGAAAAATTGAACTCTCGCTCCATCTAAATCATTGCCAACTGGTTTCTCACACTTATTTTTATATCGAAACATAACAATCATATGGACAATGTTATCAAAATAAAACCAAAATGTTATTTCGCCTGTCCGTTAGGAGTGGATATACCGGAATTTACCAGCAGCATCGCACGGGGCGATTTTTCCGATGCCATCGCGACTATCAGGGAGCAGAACCCTTTCCCTGGTATCATCGGAAGGATTTGCCCTGCATACTGCGAGGACGCTTGTATCAGAGAGCAAACCGATGAACCTGTTGCAATAAGACAATTGGAACGATTCTGTGCAGACTACGAACTCCAACATTTCGGCTTCCCACAATGGAAATTGACAAAGGATACGCCGAAAAATAAATCTATCGCTGTAATCGGTTCGGGACCCGCCGGACTAACTTGCTCCTATTATCTTCTGAAAAAAGGCTACGATGTAGATATATACGAAAAATCATATCGTCCTGGTGGAACATTGAGCATAATCATACCTCGATTCGAGTTGCCACAGGAAATTCTGTTCGGAGAAATTCAGATATTGACAAAACTCGGTGGAAATTTTATACCGAATTGCACCGTCGGTAAAGATATCCAACTAACGGAGTTGAATCGCAAATACGATGCCCTATTCATAGCGATAGGTGCCGGCAAATCCGATGAATTACATATTCCCGGTAAAAATCTCGATGGTGTCTTTACGACATTCGATTTTCTCGAAAATTTTAGCAGAAATAATTTAGATATAAAAATCGGTGGTTCGACGAAGGCACTGGTTTTCGGTGGAAACAATGAATCGGTAGCATCGGCGAGAATTCTGCGAAGGCTCGGCGCCGAGGTCCATCTGTTCCTGCCTGATGAAATGCAATATTTCGATGAAACAAAAATCCAGATGGCTCGACAGGAAAACATAATCGTAAAACAATCCATTATCCCTACGGCAGTATTCGGCGAGAAAAATAGAGTTTTTTCCGTTAGATGTCTCAAAGTCGAGCGGTCAAGCGAAAATGGAAAAACGAAGATAGTTCCCATCGAAAACTCCGATTTCGACGAGGATTGCGATATCGCGATATTCTCTGTCAGAAGATACCCCGATATAGATTCGCTCGGCGAGAGTATAAAAAATTTCAATATCTCTCGCTCCAACACTTTTATTGTGGATGAAAATATGCAGACCAATATATACGGAGTTTTCGCCGGCGGTGAGGCGGTAAATGGTGTATCCGACCCGATTTTATCGATGGCGGAGGGAAAGCGAGCCGCATCGGCAATCGACAAATTTCTGGCTGGAAACATCACTGTTCGAGACGAGCAAAAGGAAACTCCAAAAGAGTTCGAGGAAATCGTCATCGAAAGGAATAATATTGCCGAAGTTCCTCGCAATCGGACGAAAATTCTCGCACCCGACCAACGAGATAGTAATTTCCGCGAGGTAGAAATATCGTTCGATGAAAAAATTGCTATCGCGGAAGCCGAAAGATGCATATTCGATAGATTTCACACTGAAAAATAGAAGGAGAGTTCTATGAGAAAGATAAATTACATAGCGATTTCTGCTGCTTTCTTACTGCTGGTGAATTTATCCTCGGCTAAAATATCCGTTTCGCCGAGGAAAATAAAAGTCGCCGAAGGGAAAATAAACACATTCGAGACACCATTTGTGCCAGTAATATCTTTCGATAGCGGTTCTGCCGATGTTTCTGCGGAATATAATGCGGTGCTAAAAGAACTCGCCCAAAGATTGCGCGATAACCCCGATGCTATCGTGGAGATACGAGGATATTACCATATTACAGGCGATGGTGCATCGGGGGATTTCTCATTGGCAAAAAATCGCGCCGATGCCGTCCGTGCTAAACTCTTAAAATTCGAGCCGACAATCGCTTCGCGGGTGCTTGTCGAGCCTGCAAAAAATCCAAAAAAATTGAGGCGAGGCGATGATGGCTCCCTCGATATCAAAATCCAGCAGGAAAACCAGCGTGCAGAAATCACCGCCCGAACATCGGAACAAATGGAGGAAACATTCAAATCGACGAACCCGAATGCGGTCGTGGAGATGCTCGAACAGGATGGCAACCTATATCGCTTCCAGAGGATGCTGAACGATAATCCTCTATTTTTCCTCATAATCGAAGGGACAAATATAACGCCAGCGGATAAATCTGTGAAAGCACTGAAAATTCTGGATATAATTCGCTCCAAACTGGTCGGTAAAATAAAGAACGATGCAATCTCCGAACGAATTTTCATATCGGCTAATAACGACAACAGCAAAGTCGAAAAAATCAAAATTTCGGTCAGCCCCGAGTGGATAGTTTCCAAGCCGATTTGCCAGAACCATTGTTCGGGTGTTATCGAACCGCAATCCCATACTTGCCGAATCGAATCGGATGAACAAGGTGCGATTGGAATATTCCGCGACGATGGATATAAAATCGCGGATGTCCATTCGGAATGGAATCTCTCGCCGCTTCCAGATTTCAGCAGAAAATATTTTGCCTCGCTGCTGCCGAATAAGAAATCTCCGTCGGCGATGCGTGTTTGGAGCAAACCGATAGAATTCAAAAACGGAATGCAACCGAAATCTCTGTCCGAAAGTTTTTTCCTAACAAACTATAAAATCGACCAGTTGGAAATCCCGAATGACGGGGCATCGTATGCGAACAGAGACCTCGCCGCTCGATATATCGTCGCACTCGCCAACTCCAACAGAAAGCGGATTGTTTCGGTTAAAATCGCGGGCTACACAGACGACACAGGCGACGACGAGAAAAACCGCCAGATGACACTTTTCTGGGCGAATAAGGAATACGAGTATCTCGCGAATCTAATCGAATTCTATTCTGGCGAGAAAATTGAAAAAACTGGCAAAAACAAAGCGAAATGCAAAAATATCGAGATTGAAATAGTCGGTATGAAAAACGCCGATGACAATCCCAAAATTTCAGAAAGCACGCCACAGGGCAGAATCGCAAAAAGAAGAGTGGAAATTCGGGTGGAGATGAAATAGCAAATTCAAAAAAATGAATTAAATAAAAAATTGGAGATTTTATGCGTATTTTGATTTTCCTCATATTGCCGGTATTAGCATTCGCTTTCTCGAAAGGTTCGCCACCAAGAGATTCCGATATAAGCGAAATTTCGTTTTCGGCGACCAGTTGTTTCGGTGTTTGCCCCGCGTATTCGGTCGTTTTCACGGACAGCGGCGTCGCCGAACTGCGATGGAAACCGTATCATCGAAAAATTATCGCACAACGCGACTCTATGTTCGGACATATTGTCGCGGAAAATATCTCGGACAGCATTCTAAAATCGAGCAAAATTCTCGTATTTCGCGGGAAAATCGGCATCGAGCAATTCGATTCGCTCGCAGAATTTTTCCAGTCGAAAAAATTTTTCTCTATGACCGATTACCGCGAGAATGTGACGGATTTGCCAACCTTTTATTTCTCTGCGGTTCGCAGCGGAGTGAAAAAAACTGTCTCGATGTATGGACTTCATCCACCCGAGGATATGGTCGAACTGAAAAATGCAATCGAGGATATGATTATGCGACTCGACTGGCAATTTATCGGCGAAAGCGAAAAATAAAAACATTTTCAGCATCGGTGATGTTCGATTTTCACATTATTTTGGTCGTTTCATCACACAAAATTTGACAAATCGATTTCGATGTATATAATGTCCAGCGAAGGCGAAAGGCAATCTCGCATCTGCCGTCCTTCCATAATATCAAATCACGATTATTAACTTTGTAATCCTTCTCGCAAAGGAGTGAAAATTATGGGTAAGAAATTTCCGGAGGCATATAGTATAGATAAACGCCGTCGAGCCATAGAACTATTGATGAAAAATTCTGTCGGTGGCAAGCCGAAATTCACAAAAGTTTCGCACGAGACGAAAATCTCGGTGCCGACACTGAAAAGATGGTGGATAAAGCACCAACTCGACCGCCAACAGGAAATGAAAAGTAAATTGGAGGAGGCAATAACCTCCATTCTGAAACGAATCGAGAAACTCGCTCAGGAAACGAACAACCTCAAAGAACTTGCTCCTGTTGTCAAGATGCTTTCGGAACTATTGCAGCAGTTCGGCGAGGA
>CAYRNI010000161.1:0-4653 GCA_964425665.1 uncultured bacterium | reverse complement strand
ATTTTCTTTAAAATTTTTGTTTCGCATTTTCGATGGCGAGTTTCACAGCGTTTTCGGGTGAATCCGCGACGATTAAACCATCGATTTCGTATGAATCGAGTGCGATTACAGTTCTTCCGAGATTTTTCGCGAGTGCGATTTCGGAAAGTGTTCCCCAGAAACCATCCACAGCGATTGCTACATCGCCGGCGCGCACTACGAGAAGATTTCTCGCGATACCGAGTCCAGTTGGTATAGGGATATCTATGTATGGATTTGCATCGAATCGGGAACTGTTCGGCAGGATACCTACGGTCAATCCTCCGCTGGATTTTGCTCCTTTGGCAGCGGCTTGCATAACTCCGCCGAGTCCTCCGCAGACGAGAACAGCATCGTTTTCAGCGATTAACTTACCCACTCGGAAGGCATTTCCCAGTGCTTTTTGATTAGGGTTGTGTCCACCGATAACGGATATCCAAATTTTTTTGCGGAAGTTGTCCATAGATTTTGTGGTTTAGAATAAATCGGGGCGCCCAGATTTGAACTGGGGACCTCACGGTCCCGAACCGCGCGCGCTACCAAACTGCGCTACGCCCCGATTAATAAAGAATATCTCTGCCGATTTTTAAATAAAATATACTATCGATTTTCGCAAGGCAAATTTTAATTTCAAGTGTTTGAAAATTCGATTTTTTTCAGAACAACAATCTAACTCGTGCTTCCGCAGTGTGTTTCGTGTCGGTATCGGCTTTTTTCTCCCCGTGATAAATGAGCGAAAGTTCCGTTTTTTTCCCCGCCCGATAACTCACAGTGATATCCCAGACGAAATTTTTTCCCACATACCATCCCTGAGAGAGTTCGTAGGGCAATACTGTCGCCTCGGAAGATAGAAGGATATACTGTGCAGAACTTTTTATCGTGAACTTACCGAATAATCCTGTTTGAGTAAGAGTCGATGACCACTGGTTCGCATTTGTTTCAGGAGTCGTTCCTCTGTCGACTATGGAACCGTATTCGGTTTCGAGCCGTAATCTCGTGGATTTAATTATTTTGCGTGAGAAAGATATTTTTGAGAATAATTTTTTCGCATCGACCCAGTGTTCGAGTGTCGGACGAAGACTTTTTGTGAATTCGATGCCACCATCGATGTCGGAACTTATATCCAAAGGTAAATTTCCAGAAATAGTGAGAGTATGAGAGTTTTTCATCGAAAATTCTGCACCGGACGAGTATATTCTGTATGCACTTTTGTCGTATGAACTCGACCAAATCAGATTTATCGGAGCGGTCTGTAAGAAATTGACTCGCCCCGATGCCGAAAAATTCCCCGATGTTAGCGAATCGTCTGTGAAAATTCGCGATGGCACGAGATAATACGATTTTATATCATCCCGCTGGTTTTCGGAATGGAACGAAAAGTCACCCGCAAAGGATGCGTTATATGGAATAAAATTCATCGGTGCGGATGTAGAGAAAGAAGCGTCGGAACGGAGAACTGGATGAAACTCGCCCGTCGGCTGGTATTCGAGAATATAATCACCGTCGGAATCATAGACATACTCGCCGAGCTCTGAATCCCAGCGATAGTTTCCACTGCCGACTCCTACATAGGTATAGACCTTGTCGAGTATTTCGCTTTGACTTCGTGATAGTTGATAGTTCCCAGAAATATTCACACCGATTATTTTCCCAGATGATTGTGCTGAAATCAGGTCGCTATTCAGACTACTGCCAGCAGCGGAATCTATAGAATGGAAAATCCGGCGGGTATATTTGAACGAGCCGAGTTTCCCCGACAATCCTCCGCCGAGTTCGACCGTTCGCGAAAAATCGCCCCATCGGTTCGACCTGCGAATCTCGTATCCTAAAAATTTGCCCGAAATCTGGAAATTCACGATTTTCACATCGAAATCGAAATTCTGCCCGAACGAAGCCGAAATGGTATCTGCAAGCGTGTCGCCATCGAAATAATCGCTTTCGACAGAAGTTTTCGCCTGCTTCAATCGTCCGCTCGAAATAGAGAAATTTAGATTGTTCATCAGTCGAGTGCCATTTTGCGAGTTAGCATAGTTGGAAACCAAAGACGAATTAGACTTTCCTACCGATAACGAACTCGTAAGATTTATCCTCTTTGCTCTCTGGACACCTAAAATTCTTTGCCCCAGCCACGATGAAATTTTCAACTTATCGTTGGAAATATCGAACCCGCCCTGAACGATTTTATCGTCGCCGGTGGACTGAGAAATATTCCAATCTCGGTTGAAATCCGCCGGGTCGATTCTTCCGAGCGACTCGAACCTCTGCGAGATAATTCGTGTCGCCGAAAAAAGTTTCATCCAATCGCAGACCGATAGAGTTCCCGCAGCGGAGACCGCATCGCCGAAATTGTCGCCATCGTCGAGATGAGAAAATTTGTTCTTGTCGAAATCGCTGAAAGCATACTCGCCGCCGAGCGAAACGATTCCTTTATGAAATCTCGCATTCGTCGAGATAATCCCAGTTGATTGCGGTGCGGAGAGCGAATCGGGAACATTATCGCCAGATTGCACGAGAATATCTCGCACAGAATCCGAAATTTCTGCAAGCGGATTTTTTGTGTCATCGCTCTGAATCGCGGCGGATACACCGAAATTCGCCGATTCGGATGGTTTTATATCTATTCCAGCGCCGTAGAACGAGCGAGCATAATCCTGCGAGATATATTGAAAATCGACGACTATTCTGTCGTTCGCACCGACCGGTCGATTGTTCGTGAATGTGATTTGAGCGAGATTATAATCCATAATGTAGTCGTTGTTTTCGCCTCGTCGAAGCAATTCGCCATTGAGCCAAACTTTCTCCGAACCGGCGAGAACAACTATGTCCCGCTCGCCGTTAGCACCTGTCAATCCATAAGGACCCTGATTGCCTTCCTGTGCGGTGAACTCGTTGGAATTGTATTCACCGCGCATAATCGAGCCGAATGCCTGCGATTGCAATCCGCCATAATTCACTGACGCTTGTATCCCCTGAATTCTCCGGCTGAAATAGAGAAAATTACCTCCGTCGAAATTCAAATCGATATCGCCGAACGATAATCCGAAATGTGGCGAAGTCAATTGTATCAGAACTTTGTCGAGTTCCGATATTTCGAGAGTGCGTCCCTCGGGCTGAATAGGTGAGCCCTCATCGGAAAGTAGCGCACCGATGTGAATATCTCCCGGCAAATCGCCCTGTGCCTGAAACTGCAACGACGATGTCGAGTTGACCTCCCCCGTGTTCGATATACGCAGTCCTCGAAGCAAACTGCCATTCGTCCGAAATGAAATTTCAGGACTCGTAGTATCCGCGGTTCGCTGTGTCTGAATCGATGTCCCAGTTCCCCATAGTTTTCTGTGTCTGGTGAGATTCGGCAAAACATCGCTCAGTGGCTCGTAATAGATTGTGATTGAATCGCATTTCAGTTCGCGAAAGACCTCGATTGTTCCCGCAGGAGAAACGGAGATGTCGGGGAATGTAATCGTATCGCCACCGCATAGGATAAACACCGAACCCGGAATGATTTGCTCATCTATGACGACGATTTTATCCGATGCGAATTTTACCTCCCGACCGAAACAAATCCCCGCAATAGCGATTAAGAATATTGCATATATCGAAAATTTCGACATATGCGTAAATTAAAAGCGGTGGATAATACTTGCAAGAGATTAATCGATATAATCTTGCCAGCCAGAGACCTCGACATCCTTGGATATTTTCGAAATCAAACCTTGCAGAACCTTGCCCGGACCTATTTCCACAAAATTTTTGAAACCATCTCTAATCATCGAGTTCACGATGTCCATCCATTTTACAGGGTGAGTTAATTGCAGAACGAGGTTTTTGCGGATTTGGTCGGGATTATCGACCTTGCCTCCGACTACATTCGCATAGAAATCTACTTTCGGTGAGGAAAACTGTATTTTTGATAGAACTTTTTCCATTTCTCGCTGCGCATCGGACATAAGCGGTGAATGGAATGCTCCCGAGACCGCAAGAGGAATTATTCTACGAGCACCGCGCTGCTTCAACAGTTCGCCCGCTTTTTCGAGCAAACTTTTTTCTCCGCTGATTATAAATTGCGTAGGAGAATTGTAATTGGCGATTTCGATGATACCCTCATCTTTCAGTTCATCCACCACCGATTGGACATCGTCGAGTTTTGCACCGAGCGGCGCGAGCATAGTGCCCTCCTTAGCCTCGGACATAAGTTCGCCTCGCCGAGTCACCGCAAATAGACCATCCTCGAATGAAAACACTTTCGCCGCCACCAATGCCGAATACTCGCCGAGAGAATGCCCCGCTACGCCATCGAATACCGCCTTCGAGCCGAGCGAAATCAAAACCGCATACGAATGTGTGAAAATACACGGCTGAGTGTATTGCGTTTGCGACAAAGTTTTTTTATCAGACTCGAACGAAATCTCCGCTATATCGAACCCCGCAATATTTTTTGCCCTGTTGTAAATCTCGCGGACTTCGGAGAACTTGTCGTATAGTTCCTTTCCCATTCCGGGAAACTGAGACCCTTGACCAGGGAATACATAGCCTACTCGTGACATCTCGCCTCCTTATTGTTTTCATCCTGTATAAAAAACGCATCGATATGGGTATTGATGGATTTATAATCTATCATTATCCTCGCCCCATTGG
>CAYRNI010000160.1:0-4679 GCA_964425665.1 uncultured bacterium | reverse complement strand
TCTCGTAAAAATAATTTGACACATCGGATAATTTCGATAATTTACTGACTGATATTATGGTGGGTGTAGCTCAATTGGTTAGAGTGCCGGACTGTGGATCCGGAGGTTGGCGGTTCGACCCCGCTCACCCACCTGGGCATACATCTGCCTTTTATTAGGTGAAATAGTTTAATGGGGGTAGATAATTTATGAGTTTCAGGGAAATGCCGAAATTAAAAATTGGCGAACTCGTAGCTGACATACCGATTATTCAAGGAGGGATGGGTGTTGGAATTTCTTTAGCGGGATTAGCCTCTGCTGTTGCAAAATTGGGGGCTATCGGTGTTATAGCGGCTGCGGGTATTGGTATGCTCGAACCCGATTTTGCTATAAATTTCAAAGAGGCAAACAAAAGAGCATTGAGAAAAGAAATAAGAAAAGCGAAGGAAATGACGGAAGGTATTATCGGAGTCAATATAATGGTGGCTCTTTCTGATTTCGATGAGCTTTCGCTAGTGGCAGTAGAAGAAGGTGCAGATCTTGTTTTTCTTGGTGCTGGGCTTCCACTAAAGAATCCAAAAACATTACCATTGGATAGATTGAGAAAAGTTTCTACAAAAGTTGT
This sequence comes from uncultured bacterium, assembly GCA_964425665.1. Taxonomy (GTDB): domain Bacteria; phylum UBP14; class UBA6098; order B30-G16; family B30-G16; genus JAGGZE01. The sequence continues at coordinate 4,075 of CAYRNI010000160.1, read as the reverse complement.
GCCTATTGTATCTTCTGCAAGAGCTGCTAAAATTATATTTCAATATTGGGCAAGGAATTACAATCATGTTCCTGATGCTGTGGTCGTCGAAGGACCTTTAGCCGGTGGGCATCTCGGTTTTAAAAAGGAACAAATAAATGACCCTGATTATAAATTAGAGAAAATACTAACCGAGGTTATTTCAGTAATGAAAACTTTTGAGCAACAATTTAATAAAAGTATTCCAGTTATTGCCGCAGGAGGTATATATACAGGGGGAGATATCTATAGAATTATGAAGTTAGGAGCTGCTGGAGTTCAGATGGCAACTAGATTTGTGGGCACATATGAGTGCGATGCAGATGTAAGATTCAAAAAGGCATATATAGAATGCAAAAAAGAAGATTTAATCATAATCGATAGTCCTGTCGGATTGCCAGGTAGAGCGATACGAAACAAGTTTCTCGATGATGTCTCGGCGGGAATTAAAAAACCTTTTAAGTGTCCATGGAAATGTTTGAAAACCTGTGATTTCAAAAATTCGCCATACTGTATTGCACTTGCATTAACTAACGCTAAAAAGGGAAATTTGGACGATGGTTTCGCTTTTGCAGGTGCTAATGCTTATAGGGTAGATAAAATCATCCCCGTTAAAGAATTGATTAAGAACTTAATGGTAGAGTATGAAAGAGCAGCATCAGTATAAACGGTTTTTATCTTAATTCACTTATCCAAGTCCTTCACTGTTGCTCAAGATTTTTTATATCGATTCCCTTTTTCAATCGCTTGGAGCGAATTGCCCAAATGGTATATAAATTTGTAGATTCGTTTTGTATCGGTAGTTTTTCTAATTCGCACAGAAAATTTGGATTAAGGGTTATAGAAAATTCTGATGAAACGAACCACCGGTGCACCCTCGATTTTCAATAACGCCTGCGCTTTTTTAGATGGGAAATTTGTAGCCGAAATCGAAATCTTCTTTTTGTGTCCAGGCTTTATTTTTATCGATTTGCGACTTATTTGAATGCCTTTCATAAATTCGCCGTCGAAATGCCAATTCCCAGCGGGTTCTATCTCCGCCGACGATTTGTTAGACGATGGAACATATGGAGATAAAGTCAGTTCGAGTGTCGAATCTGTGGTATTATATAGAGTCACATAGGTTTTCGGATTTTTCTTACTCAATGTTATCGCCGATGGTGCAATACCGGGGATTCCCGCGGGTGGAACATCGGGTTTGGCGAGTGTTTTAGTTTCGAGCATAAATAACGGTGCCACCGCCGTGTTAAACATCGCACCGCTTTCGGCGGTTATTAGAACATATACCGCCCACATTTGATTGTAATACGACTCGGAATCGGGTATATGTATGCGAAGCATCGAACTAACATTCCCTTTCGCAGGGACGACAAATTTCTTTCCATCGGCTAAATAGAGCCAGTTCGTATCGGGAATTTCCTCGTAGCCATCGCGCCAGCGTTTCTTTATCTGTGAAGGTTTCATCACGCGAACGGTATATACGAGGTCCATATCCTCATCGTTGTATAGAGTTAGAGGAATACCCAGCGATGTATCCACACCGACAGGGATACCCCGAACGGTCATAACGCCCGGGGATACCCTGATACCGAATACTGCCTGAATAGCGGTGAATATAAGGATGCAGGCAAACATCCCTATTTTTGTGAACTCGCGATTCATTACGGAGATGCAAATACGGTAACAGTAATATCGTGCTGACAGCCATCACTCACACTTGTTGGAGTAGTAAAATTGAAAAACAGATGAGCCACAGAACCCGATGCCAAATTCGAGACTATCTCTGTTCCCGGACTCGCCGACTGGTCGCAAGCGGTATAACTTCCAGGTAGCGACGATTCACTTCCCTCACCGCATTCGAGATAGTATATATCGCTGCCGGCTGCGGCTCCAGGTGCCCACGCTGTCGGCGTGCCGAACCCACAAGCACCAGGAGCGGAGGACGAACTATATACACTCAAATCCGCAGGGCAATTTCCAGAATTGTATGCTTCCACATGGTTATCGCCGTCATTATCAGGATTGTCGAATGTCATCGATGCAGTAGCACCAGCAGCCATATTCCCCAATGCCCAAGTCCCGTAAGCCGAAGTTCCATCATCCTGATACAGTGATACACCAAGCATATTCACCGTGACAGTTATATGGAACTCATCCGTCGGTGATTGCGCCCATCCAGCACACACGAGTGCCAATACCGCAAGTCCAACAAATAGCACTTTCATAAAACACCCCCCTCGTTTTGTGGTTGATTTCACGATGTTTCTTATTTTTTAACGCTAACTCTCGAAATATTGTCAATCGGGTGCAAGCCCGATTATTGTTATTATTCTATGCTGTCGTTCATTATATCTTGCCGAGTCGGTCGGCGCAACAAAATAGATATACCCATATCTATCCTCGCCCGCCGCGATGCCCGATTCCAATGTTCGCGGAGTTTCATCGAGCCAAAGTGCCGAAGAAATATCCGGTGTTCGCGATGAACTATATACACAAATACCTATTGCACAAGTATCGTTTCCCTGCACGAGTTCAACAGCCCAAGGCGTATCGGGTGCGCAAAATAACGAATCATCGTATGCCCAGGAAATCAAATTTACGGCGATGTTGCTTTGATTATCTATCCATATTCCACCGGCAGAATCACAAGAGGTTGTATCGCCAGTGTCTAATGTATCGGTTATAATCATAGTGTAGGGACTACTGTCCAAATGGTAAAGATTCAGCGAAATAAATTCCACACTGACCTGTATGTCGAAAGTCGCCCCCTGAGCAAATACCGATACGAAAATTACCAATATATATATTATAATTCTTCGCATAATTGTCAACTATTTTTTATTTTGTCAATGTGCTACCGCCGTTATTGTGACCGTAATGTCCTGTTCGGCGATTTGAGTATTCGGGTTCGGCGCTTTGAAATACATATATAGTTCCTCGCCAGAACCAGCGGGAATATTAACACCATCGTTGTTAGCCCCCGCGAATTTGCCATCAGGTGAAACGCCAGCAGCACGGTCGTTCGTTCCCAGCGTATCGTAACTCGTCGAGAAGTCGCTTTCAGTAGGAACATCGGTGCCGTTGAATAGTGCCATTAGAACACACTGGTCTGCGCCAGCAGCATCGGAATATGTCCAAGCAATAGGTGATGCCTGAATTGAAACATCTATCGCCTGAGAACTCGTATTTTTCACATACACTCTATCGTTGGCATTCATAATTTTAACTGTGCCGGGGTCGATATTTCCCAATGCCCAGGTTCCATAATCGGGACCGGAAGCATCGCCCACGAGAAGTTGCACACCGATTGTGCTATATTTCCATTTAACCGCCCAATCGAAAAGTGTCGGTGATGAACCACTTTTACGATATAGCAATCCGATAACTCTTATGGTATCTGTTGTTCCCAGCGATGAAATATCGAGTTCGCCATCGGTTCCCGATAGCACTGTTCCAGTGTCGGAAAAATTTGCCCAACTTCCGCTATTGCGATATTGCACCGCAATTCGGATGCTGTCGCCATCGTTTTCTGTCCATTCGACTTTGTCCCAACCTATCGGCGTGCCTGGATTATCCGTATATACAATCGGGGTAGAAAACACCTGTCCGAAATCCGCAACTTGGCTACCAGTTATCTTAACGAAATCTATTGCCTCAGAATTGGCATCGCCATTTTGTCTATTCTCAAAACCTATATGTATATTACTTTGTCCATCGTAAGAGGAAAGAGCAACAGTTTTTGTGCAATATGAGCAATTATCGCCATCACCAAATTTTTGTAAATTTGTCCAAGTATCACCGCTACCGCCATTTCCTCCGGAAGACACATTGACAAATAAACTATCATCCCAATTGCCATTTCTCCAGAAACAGAAAGTGAGCGAGCAATCTGAATAACTCGATAAATCTATCTGTGGAGTTACAAGCCACCTTCTGACAGTCTTTCCATCATCATATTGAATTAATGCTGATTCAGTTCCATCGCAAGGGTCATTAGGGGATGCAAAATGTCCTTGAAGCCATTTATGTGCAGAATTGTCGCCGGGACCGTCCCATT
>CAYRNI010000159.1:0-4696 GCA_964425665.1 uncultured bacterium | reverse complement strand
ACGAATTTCGATATTCTCTTCGGTGCTCCTAAGACTATCAGGTTGTCATCGGCGGAAAGTTTCGGGTTTTCATCCGTCTTAATTATTTTCGAAATCCGTTGTTTCACATAAACTCTATGAACGAATAGTATTTCGATACCGAATTTTTTCGCATCGAATTGGTCGAGTGTTTTTCCTTCAGCAGATTTCGGCAGACATATGCGGGCGATAGCGGTTTCACTATCGAGTTGAAGTTGTTCACTTTCTCCCAATATAATATGTTCGCCCATTCGCTCGCCCATCATTTTCTCGGGCAGGATAACTCGTTCGACGCCGAGTTTCTCAAGTATTTCGCCCTGCATAGAATTCGAGGCTCTCGCTATGATGTGCTTTATTCCGAGTTCTTTGAGATATATGACCACGAGTAAAGTGGCATCGAAACTTTCGCCGAAACACACAAGTGCGGCATCGGGCTTCACTTTCTCGACGACTTCGATGGTAGCACCTTTCTCGGTGGACTCTATTATCATCACGCCGGATACGAGGTCACGAATAGATTCGAGTGAATCCTTGTTATGGTCGACGACATACACCTCTGCGCCGAGGTCCGCGAGTTTTGTCGAGACACTTTTGCCGAAAATCCCCGCTCCAAAAACGATGTATCTCATAGTAAATTTCCTCCGTTCTATCCTATCATAATATTTTCATCGGGATATTTTATCTGCCCTCTCCGTTTGCGGAACATAATAGATGTCAGAAATGTCAGCGGACCGATTCTTCCGAGAAACATCGTTAGAATTATTATGATTTTTCCACCAACCGACAAAGACGATGTTATCCCTGTCGAAAGTCCAACTGTCCCGAATGCCGATATTTCCTCGAATAACAGTTGTAATAAAGTTTTCCCTTGCTCGAATATCAATAGGAAAAATAATCCCGAGGATACAACAATCAGAGATAAAAATAGCACCATCCCTGCTCTTTGAGCGGTTGCAGAAGGAATGCTTCTACCGAATAATTTCATATCGCTGTCGCCTTTTAGTCGGGAGAAAACCATAAGAGCTAAAACTCCGAATGTTGTCGTTTTGATACCGCCGCCTGTGGAGCCAGGAGATGCTCCGATGAACATAAAAACCATCAACATAAAAAGGGTTGCGGGAGCGAAAGCACTTGTATCTAAGGTATTGAATCCCGCTGTTCTCGGTGTTATCGCTTGGAAAAATGATGCGAGCCATTTATATCCTATGCTCAATGGTGCTAACTGCCCATCGTATTCGAGGATGAAAAATAATAATGCCCCGACAACTATGAGTGCCGCTGTAATCGTCATCACGAATTTGGAATGAAGACTCAAATGTGGTCTCGCGAGTTTTTTCAACCGCCAAGGTTCTTTTATGTATGCCCACCAATCTGCGAGGACAACAAAACCGATACCGCCGAGAACTATCAGTGCCATTACTGTAATCGAACCCAATGTATTGCTAACGAACGGCAATAAATTCTGATTCCAGAGCGAAAATCCTGCATTACAGAATGCACTGACAGAGTGAAAAATCGAGAAATACAATCTACCATCCTGCAAAGAGGCATATCTTCCCGTTGCGAAATAGAGAGCAATTGCACCGATAAGTTCCAGTGTGAATGTGAACCCGATAATCGCTCCGAGTAGCGATTTTATTTTGTTCATTACACGGAGATTCAGAACATCTCCGAGCATAACGCGCTCTTTGATACCGAGTTCTCCCCGCAGAATCAATGCGGAGAATGTGGCGAATGTCATCAGTCCGAGTCCGCCGATTTGAATCAGAAGTAGAATGACAGTGTGTCCATATCTTGTAAAGAAAGTTCCAGTTGGAACGACGATAAGACCCGTTACGCAGGTTGCCGATGTAGCGGTGAAAAGAGCATCTATAAGGCTGATGCCGTGTTTAGTCGCACCTGGAAGCATCAATAGAATTGTTCCCGTAAGTATCACTACTATAAAACTTCCCATAAATAGAAGTGATGGCGGAAGCGGAAGGGTCGCGATTTTCGAATTTATTTTGCCGAGTTGTGCAAGAAGTTCTATTAGAATGTAGACCTGTGCTAAAACTATATATATTTTCGTGAGCGAAACTATGCCGAGTTGGTGTATTGCCGCACGAATTTCGGGGCGATTCATAAATAGCAATGTTATGAGAAACTGCGCTATGAAAATGAATAAGACAACAAGTTCGAAAGCGTTGCGACGGATAAATTCCTTCTTCTTTGTAGCCCATATAAAGCGAAGAATAATATTAGATATAAACGATGCGATTATAATTATATCTATCGCTATCCAGATGCGATTCCATCCTGCTTTAAGTTCCAGACCTGGACGAACTATCAGACTGAAAAACGCCAGAAATCCAACTGAAAGCATATAGTATCGAAGCCAACTATGTTTGCCAGATTTTTGCATTTATTCCACGAGTTACTCTGAGAATCTCAGCTTATTTATCACCATTCCTGTGAGCAGTTTCGGATAGAAATCTGTCGATTTTTGAGGCATTCGTTCACCTGCACTCGCAATCTTTTTCACTTGTTCCACTTTTGTAGGATTGACATAGAAAACACATTGGACATCAGGGTCTTTTTCGAGATATTTGAAACCATCTTCCTTGTTGCGGATGTAATATAGATTTCGTTTTTCCTCGAGTGCTTTGGCGTCGATGCCGAGAAGGTCCTCGAGTAAAAGTTTATGCAGAATCGTGACATCTAATCTTTTCCATTCGGCTGAAACCTGTTCGGTAATTCTGCTATCCATAATCGATTCATCGCGAAGTGTCAGTAGATAACATTCCTTCGCATTTTTCGGGACAAATACAAATGTATGTTCACCTTGCTCGCCGAGCATCGCCATCTTCGCCATAACTTCCTGAAATTTACTTTCGGCATATCTTTCGACTTTGAAATTTTTTTCGGCTGCGGATATAAATCTATCGAGGTCGAAATTTTTAACAGAATGCACTACGCGGTGTGTCGGTAGCACGACGAGACCAGGGTCATCCATATTGATGAATGTCATCATTCTATTGCGGTATGTCTCGGTTGCACCGGGTTCTGGTTTAAGTCCTTTGGATTCGCACTCTTTCCAGTAATTTACAGCGGTCTCGTAGCGATGATGTCCATCGGCGATGAAAAGTGTTTTATCTGCGAGCGCACTTTGAACAGTTTCGATTGTAGCGGTGTCCGTTATTGCCCAAAGTCGGTGTTCATTCCCGAACCAATCTTTCGCTGTGAAATCTGGTTCGCGGTCGGCGATTTCTCGTTCAATTGCTTCGTCGGCAATTTTCTGCGGGTCGGAATAGAGCATAAAAATATGTCCAACCTGAGCGCGAATATGTCGGGTCAAGTTCAACCTGTCGGCTTTCGGTCCCGCGAGTGTTTTCTCGTGAGCCTTGACACCTTTACCAGGCTCTTCGAGCTCCGCCAGAGCGATAAAACCCTTACGAACGATTTGCCGCCCCTCCACCTCGAAAGCCTGATGATAAGCATAAATCGCCGGTTTTTCAGCAGAGACGAGAATTTTATCATCGAGCCAGCAGTTCAAATAACCCGCACTCCTGGTGTAGTAATTGAAGTATTCATCGTCGCTTGCGAACTTCTTTCCGAGAACGATTCTGACAAAATTTTTCGGGTGACGGCGATAGTATTCAGCCTGTCGCTCCGATGTAATTCTGTCGTAAGGCTGAGTTATAAGGTCGCTTAAATCCCTGCCAAATTTCTCAGGCGAATAGGTTATTCCTCTGAACGGAAAAATCTTAGCCATAATATCCTCCTGTATTTAATGCATTTTCATCGCACGATGGAAAATACGGAATAATCCACCGTCGATATTAAATTTAGTGAAAATTTTGCGAAGGCAAGTTATTTTTAAGACAAGTATCTATTTGCGAGCATCTCAAACTTTTTTGAATATAAATTTCTCCGAGAGGTTCAAAATCATATTTCTCCAAGTTATGAAATGTAGTATCGGAGGACAGGTTAGATATAATCGTATCCATAATTTCCATTATGAAATTTATATGAATTTGCGTAATTAATATCACAATATGAAATACGAAATCGTCATTATTAGCATCCTCATCTTTATTTGTGATAAAAACAGTATCCAAAACGAACCACCCCAATCGAGCGATGGAATTTAGCGTTCTCTCATAAGGGTCATAACCTCGATTTTTGGGGCTTTTAGCAAAAATATCCTCGATTGTTTCCATTTTGTATTTCTTGATTTTATTCGCAAGTCTATACATCTTATCGATTGATACAGAATCCATATTTTGTCTTTCCATAAGATATCGAATTACATTTACACAATTGTCGGTATCTTCGAGATTTTCTAAATCTCTTATAATAGCTCTTTTAAGAGCTCTTTCTCGCATAAGTTTTTTTTCATATTCCCTATAAATTCGCTCCCGTTCCAACATAAATTTATCTATTTCCCACCTTACGGCAAAGGATGATAACCAAAATAAAATAAAACAACCGAGAAAAACATATGCAAATATATAAAGCCATATGCAGTTTATAGAATACTCGCAGAATAGATTTTTATTCTCTCTTCGTTTTCTAATCTTTCGCCATCTCACATCTTCGCCCCTATCGATTACCGCCGATGTTAAATTTAATAAGAATTTCGCTAAGGTAAATTATTTTAAATAAGTTCTTATTGAAAATATTTAAGATTTCTCAGAAC
>CAYRNI010000158.1:0-4717 GCA_964425665.1 uncultured bacterium | reverse complement strand
ATATTAGAGATAAATTAAAAAATAAAAGTTATAGATTTGCTTTAAGAATAATCGGTTTGTATAAATTCCTATGCGATGAGAAAAAAGAATATGTTTTGTCTAAACAGATATTGCGTTCAGGGACGAGCATAGGAGCAAATATTGAGGAAGCTAATGCTGGACAAACAAAGAAAGATTTTCTTGCAAAAATGTCGATTGCATCGAAGGAAGCACGAGAAACACTTTACTGGTTAAAATTATTGCGTGATTCTGACTATATAGAAGAAAAAATTGCAAAATCACTAATTAATGATATCGAAGAATTGGTTAGAATACTAACATCAATTGTAAAAACGACACAGAAATCTATAAACATTAAACATTAAAAATTAAAAATTAAAAATTATTTTTCGGGGGTGCATTATGAATAGATATAAGTTCATCAATTTATTCAAATTTTTCCTGATGTTGGTGTTTTTGGTGTCCTTTATGCTCACCTTAATGCCGACACAGGCTTGGGGACGCTCCTGCTCAAGTTATACATATTGGGGGCAATATTGGTGCGAAAGATACGGCTGCCACTGGTGGAACAATAGTTGCCATAGATACCAACCGAGTTGCACACAGCCGAATAATCAAAGCGATTGCGAAAGATACGGCTATTACTGGTATAATGGCAGTTGCCATTGCAATCCTTTGAGCTGTGAAAGCATAACAGACCAGACGACCTGTGAAGCCACAGCGGGTTGCTATTGGTATAACAATGCTTGCAGTGGCACAGCACCGACTTGCGAGGAACTTACATCGAAAACGGATTGCGATAACTACGGATGCTATTTTTGGAATGGTGCTTGCCACGACCAGGCACCCAGTTGTGAAGCGCTGACCGGACAATCCGATTGCACAGATTATGGATGCTATTGGTATGACGGTGCTTGCCATTCGGAATCCCCGCCACAACCCGGTAGCGATGTGGAAATGCCCTGTGCGGTGCCACCATTTCTTTCCAATACGGTTCCACCGAATGTTCTCATCATTATGGACAATTCTGGCTCGATGAATTACCCCGCGTATGTAGATTTAAATTCATCAAATCCAACGCAATATGACTACGGAAGTTATACTCCAACGCGGAGATATTACGGCTATGCTGAGCCAGATAGTTTCTATCAATACAGCACGGATAGGTTCGAGGTCATCCACAACTGGACGGGCACAGCAGACCCTGCAAATAAAAGATTTTCCGGTAATTTCCTCAACTGGATGATGAGCAGAAGAATAGATATCGAAAGACAGGTGCTTGTCGGCGGGAAATGTGCTTCGCGCCAGTTCAGTGGGAGGAAAACACTAATTTGGGAAGACCCTGTGCAGAGTAGGTATTTCTACAAATACTGGTGGTGCGATGATGGATGCCGATGGAGATTTAAAAACCATTACGACCAATATATGTATGCATACAGACGCTCTGGATGTAATTACGGGAGCAACTATGATTACAAATGGAAAGTGAAAAAACAGATAGAAGGTCCGGAAAACCCAGAAGGATTTGTCCAGAAAACATTTGACAGGTGTCGATATGGTATCGAACATTTCAACGATAGTGAAGGCGGATACATAGCCCATTGGATAGGTGGTCCTGAAGCTAACCTCGTTACAGATATTGAAAATATCGGCTGCGATACTTGGACACCGCTGGCAGAATCTTTCTACGAGGCAACGAGATATTTCGGAGCTCAGAGCAGTTATTACAATAACGATAACTATGCCGCTCACGACCCGATTCAGAACTGGTGTCAAACAGATTTTGTAATACTGCTAACCGATGGTGAGAGCACACAGGACAGAAATATTCCTTCCTGGCTGAGAGATTACGACAACGATGGCGACGACCCGATTCCCGCAGGGGCAAACTCGAGCGTATATCCCTGGTCGTCGAATGGTTCCGATTATCTCGATGATGTGGCACTTTGGGCTCATACGACAGATTTAAGAAGCGATTTCGAAAGCGACCAAAATATCACACTATATACTGTCTATTGTTTTGGACAATCGCAGGATGCTGTGGGTATTCTTCAGCGAGCGGCAAAAAATGGTGCATTCAGAGATGCCAATGGCAATGACTTACCCGACCAGCAGGCAGAGTGGGACGCCGATGGCGATGGCGAACCTGATGGCTACTACGGAGCAGAGAATGGCTATCAACTCGAAAGTGCCCTGATGGATATTTTCGTCAACATAATGCGACAGACATCCTCCGCGGCGGCGGTTTCGGTTGTATCTACGAGTGATAAGGGCGAGGGAAATGTATTTCAAGCATATTTCTCGCCGAAACGACTAATAGCGGGCAGAGAACTGAGCTGGATTGGCGAACTTCACACTCTTTGGATTGACCAACTCGGTAATCTCCGAGAAGATACCGATAACGATGCACATCTCGATTTAACCGAGGATAGAATTCTCCATATATATTACAGTCAGAGCGACAATGCCACCGTAGTAGAACGATGGGATGACAATAATGGCGATTGCGAGGAAGATAATCTCGTCGACAAAGTTTCTGTCAATGATGTCAGTTCTGTATGGCGTGCAGGAATAGAGTTATGGAACGAAGACCCAGACGATAGAAACATCAAAGTTGTTGTTCCAAAAACGACGGGCGATGGATATGAGTTGATAAATTTCAAAAAAAGTCCTGATGAACGAGCCAGAATTAAGCCACATCTCGACTATGCCGCTACAAATAAGCAAGCAGACAGTTTAATAGAGTATATACGGGGCAAAGATTACACCAGCAACTCTTATTGGCGAGATAGAACAGCAGATAGTAAGGTCTGGAAACTTGCAGACATAATCAATTCCAGTCCGACCTATGTCGGTGCTCCCGCTGATAGATACGATTTGATTTATAACGACGCCTCATATAGACCATTCTACCAGAAATACAAGGACCGAAGAGGCTTGGTGTATGTGGGTGCGAACGATGGTATGCTCCATATATTCAACGCTGGGAGATATGTGGAGACGGGAAGTCCCACTGTTAGAGGATATCTCGACGATATGGGGGATGACCTCGGTAAAGAAATCGAAGCGATAATTCCGTTCGACCTTCTACCTCATCTTCAATGGTTAGCAAGTGCCGATTATTGTCATGTTTTCTATGTGGATTTGAAACCTAAGGCGTTCGATGCAAAAATATTTCCGAGCGATTCTCGTCATCCGAGCGGATGGGGAACAGCACTCATCTGTGGAATGAGATTCGGTGGATACACATACCCTATTTCCGGTGGCTATACTTACCGTTCGGAATACTTTGCATTAGATATAACCGACCCCGACCATATCGAATTTCTCTGGGAGACCACAGACACCGAACTGGCATTCACGACAGTATATCCTGCGGTGGCTAAATGCGAAAACAAATGGTTTCTCGTTGCGGGTTCGGGACCTACATCTTTCGGCGGAAGTAGCTCGCAGTATGCAAAAGTATATGTAGCAAATGTAGCAGACCTCACGGATAACACAACTTTCACCGGCGATGACGATGCTCATATTGCCGACCCCGTCCCTGTCGATGTCGACCTCGATGGCGATGTAGATGTCATATATGTAGGCGAATCTTATTGGTCCGGTGGAAGATGGTATGGAAGAATATACAAAATTTTGACAAATGAAAGCGATGACCTAAATGATTGGACTATGTCGGAATTTATGGATGTTCCCGGACCGATAACCACAGGTGGAGCATCTGTTATGGATGATAACGGAAGATTGTGGGTCTATTTCGGCACGGGAAGATATTTCTCAGACATAGATGAAAGCGATATGTCAGACCAATATTTCTTCGGTGTAATCGACCCCGACTGGAATGCTGCAAGCACTGTCGACTTCGACGATTTAACCGATGTAAGTAGTGCATCAATCCAGCAGACAGATACGGGAACTTATGTCTATAATTATGCAGACCATCCGATATCTTATGATAGTTTGCTCGTGGATATAAATACTTCGGCGGGCTGGAAAACTACACTAACAGATGGAGAACGAGTGATAAATCGACCAATCGTCATCGGCGGAGTAGTTTTCTTCACCACATATACTCCAAACGACGACCTTTGCTCATTCGGAGGAGACTCGCGACTTTATGGTGTCGATTACAGAACAGGTGTGCCTGGTGAGACGAGCATTCTCGGAATGGATGAAAACGGTTGGTTATATGAATTCGTCGAAATCGGCGAAGGAGTGCCATCGGCACCTGCTGCTCATATAGGTCTTACCGACCAGGCGATGATATCAGTTCAACTGTCCACAGGTGCAATCGCTCAACATTCCGCAGATGTTCAATCGCCGAAAAGTAAAGGACTGTTTTGGAGAGGAAAATAAAATGGAGGTTCAAAATGAAATATTTGATGCTACTAATAATTCTGCCGGTGATTGTATCGGCTCAGACATCGAATTTGGATGCATTTTCCGATGAAATCGAATACTCGAATCTCGGCGAGGACACAGTGATAGACCTGAACGACCCGAAAAAAGATACGGTATATACTTTCGACGATGTCATTATGGATATAAGAGGCGATAGTATCGCTCTCAGCGAGGAATATTATCCCATCGACCCCGAGAAAGTAACTATTGTCGATGCCAACGGAAAAGAAATCTCTTACGAATATCTACAAATCAAAGCGACAGTTCGGGTCAAGTATGTTAAAGAGGGCAAGAAATTTGTAATCAGGCGAAT
>CAYRNI010000157.1:0-4719 GCA_964425665.1 uncultured bacterium | reverse complement strand
CATTGTTTTTTCTGTTAATTAACCATTGTGGCATATGTATCTTTTCTATCGCGTGATACCTCATTTATTTTCTTCGCTAATCACCTTAAATATTTTACTTATGATTTCTTTAATTCTCTCATCTGCTAAACTATAATAGACTCTTCCACCCTCTCTTCTCGATTTAACAATACCCAAAAATTCGAGTTTCGCCAATTGCATCGAAACGGCTGGTTGCATTCTTCCCGCATAAGGAATGATTTCAGATACATACTTCTCACCATCCAACAATGCTTTCACTATCTCTAATCTCACCTCATTGCACAATGCCTTAAATATTCTCACTTCTTCTCTCATCTTTTCTCCCTATAAGAATATTGATAATTAATGATATATAAATATAATTATATTGATATATACTAATTTGCTTTTATCCCAAAATATGTCAAGTTTTTTCTCATTATTCTTAAAAATTTCTTGGTGATGTTTTCGATGAAATGGAGACTACTCCACTCACAGCCGAGGATATATTTTTCGAGAAAATTCAATTTTTCAAAATAATATCCGCGTATCTTTCAACTTGTTTTGCAATCGGTTTAATATTCGAATTTTCACATTTAATAAGGATGAATAATGCAGGAGATATATATTTGGCTAATACAGTCGATTCGCATACGATTATCGAATCTTTCGGGACATTTTTAATGACTTTATCGAATGCCTTTAATATATTTTTTTCTGTCGAGCGAATCAAAAACGATTTTTTAGCACCTGCGGCAAGAAATCTCGATGTATCCTTTTCACGATGAGGATTTTTTTCCTCCATAATCTCGAATTTTTCATCAGATATATCGCCCTCTTCGGATATGGAAATTTTGATTGCATAGACATCGCATCGATGAGAATATTTTGCAATAATTTTCGATGCGAGAGTTGTTTTTCCGGCGTTTTTTGCTGTGGAACCCACTATAATCATATTTTTGATTTCACGCATTTTAAGCACCTATGAACTTTGCGGCACTCGCCTTAAAACTAACCCATACATCTTTGCCGTAATCTATGCCGAGAGATTCCATCGACTTCCTTGTAATCAGTGCAGAAATCTCGACGCCGATATCGACAGTTATTTCGACACCGAGCTTTGCGGGAGCGATATCGATAACTCTTCCATAAAAATTGTTTCTCGCACTGCTTTCAGGTGGTCTGTTCGAGACTACAATATCATCGCTGGAGATAATCAAAAAACCCGAACCCGATTGAACATCGGTCAACACATCAAAAGTTATACCATTCGTCCGAAATTCGGCATCATCGCCCTTTGAATTATGTTGTTTTATAAGTTCTCCCCTGAAAAAATTTTTAATTCCGACAAAATTTGCTACAAATTGCGATTTCGGATGTCGGAAAATTTCATCGGGTGTGCCAATCTGCGATATTTCACCATTTTCCATAATGGCGATACGGTGGGCAAGCGATATCGCCTCCTGATAGTCGTGAGTGATATGAACAATAGTTTGCCCTCCGCAATTTATTTTCCGCAAAATCGTCTTAATTTTTGCCTTCGCATTCGTATCGAGCGAGGATAATGGCTCATCGAGAAGCAAAATTTTTGGATTCATAATCAAGGTTCTCGCGAGCGCAACTTTTTGCCTTTCTCCACCAGATAGTGTTTTTATCTTCCTATCCAACAATGGAATGATATCCATTACGCTGGCAATGTTTTCAAGTTCACTTCGTATCACTTTTTTATCGATGTGCTTACACTCGAGAGGATACATAATATTCTCACGGACATTCATATGTGGGAACAATCCATTGTCCTGATAAACGATACCTATATTGCGCTTTTGAATTTTCTCATTCGTAATATCCTTGCCATCGAGGAATATTTTGCCATCATCGGGTTCGATAAGACCAGCGATTGTTTCCAGCAAAACCGTCTTCCCGATACCAGATTTTCCAAGCAAAATAAAATATTCTCCATCCTCGACATCGAACGAAATATTTCGCAATTGAAAATCGCCGAGTTTTACCGATATGTTATCGAGTTTCAACATAATTTTTCTTCTTCGCCAATATTCTCAATGCAATGAAAATTATCAGACAGATTATCACAAATAGTGCGGCGACAGGTCTCGCATATTTCAATCCGTATGAGCCGAATCTCTCCCATATCAGAACGGGGGTTATCATCGGATGATATGCGATAATCACTACTGCTCCGAATTCGCTCATTCCACGAGCCCACATCATAACGAGCCCCGACAGAATTCCTCTCATAGCGAGAGGGAGCGATATAGTGAAAAAAACACGAGCAGGGCTAGCCCCGAGATTCATCGCGACCTTTTCCAATCTCTCGGGGACATTTGCAAAGGCATCCCTCGCAGAATTTATTAGAAACGGAACGCTGACAAAAGCCATCGCGATGATTATTCCCGCGGGTGCGCTGACGAAACCGAATCCAAATTTCTTTGCGATACCACCCAATATCGTATCTTTCGCAAGAATGCCGAGAACTGCGATTCCCGCGGCGGAATGAGGAATTACAATCGGCAAATTTATCAAACCATCTACGAAACTTTTCAATGGGAACGATTTTCGAGCGAGAATGTATGACAATGGTATCGCGAATACTGAAAAAATAAAAGTTGCCGCAAACGATGTCCATAAAGTTAGCCAAATGCTGTCGCGAACCTCGGAATCTTTTGCGGTTTCCGCAAACTGCAAGGGAGTAGTGTTTATAAACATACTAACCAGTGGAGCAAGAATGAATAGCAGCACGATACCACCTAAAAATATCAAAAAGAGTTGAAATATTTCCGTTCTATTCTTTTGCATCGATATTCGGCTCGATTGCGAATTTTTTCAATTCATCGGGGATTTTATCGTATCCTGTTGCCACCGATGGCACAATCGTTTTCTGCCCGTTTTGTTCGATTATGGATAATCCCTTTCCCCCGAGCATAAATTTTAAAAACTCGATTGCCAATTTCTTATTGGGAGCATTTTTAGGAATTGTCAAACCATAGACCATCGGTGCACCTCGTCTCACGATATATTCGCCCGGTTTCTTACCCGTTATTTTAACCGAAACTTTTCTATACAAATTCTCAAGTTTAAAATTTCCGAGATTTATTTCATCGGGAAGGTCGATATATTTCAATTTGTGCTGCATCGCCACAGAACGATATATGAACATATAATCTATCTCGCCCGTTTCGAGCAGCGCGAGAAGGTCGGTTTCTTTTGGACGAATATATTTCAAATCCTTATGAAGCAATTCATCGGCGAGTCCATCTCTACGATAATATTTTTCCGCGAGTTTCATCACCATAACGGTTCGATAGCCGCAAGGGTCCGAGTTCGGGTCCGAGCGACCGAAATGAACATTTTTGTCGAGCAATATATCGAACCAATTTCCATCATTCATTTCATTTGCTCGATTAGACTTTTCTGTGAATGCAATGCACATTCTGTTTGTGGCAAATTTGATGCTCCAATCGGCGTATCGAGGGATGAGCAAATTATCTATCACGCTGTAATCCGCCGATGCGAAAATATCGCATTTCCGCTTCAAGTCGGAGATTTTGCGAGCGCAAGTTCTGCTGCCCGCCGCCTCGCTGATTATTTTTACATCGGGATGAATCTTTTTGAATTCCGCAATAACTCGATGTATAGGCACGGTTAAACTACCCGCGTGGAAGATAATCAATTCCTCACCATCTTTTTCGGCGGTGCAACCCGAAATCAAGATAATAGATATCGAAATAAATATTAAAATATATATTTTTTTTATTATGCTATATTTCATAATAATACAAATATGATATAATTCGTTTTATTATGATTTCATTGTAATTACTGTTATAACAATAAGTTATTTACAAAATATTTTTCAAATGCTTCATCTACCGCTTTTTCGATATCGTTATAGAATTTTTTAAAAATTTCGAGAAAAATTTTTCCCTGTTCTGTCAATACCGTTTCGCCGTGCAAATTTCCGCCACGATGCTTTTCTATCAGTTTAAACCCCAAAAACTTTTCCGATTCCTTCAAATCGCCCCAGGCTTTGCGATAACTTATACCGAGCGAATTCACCGCCGAACTCAATGAACCATATTTATCTATCGCATCGAGTAATTCCCATTTCCCAATACCGAACCCTCCTCTATCACTATCGAGCGATAGCCACAATTTAAATCTCGGCTTTAATCTCGATATTTTTTCATCGCCGCTCATTTGAAACATCCCAACTGACATTTCGCGAACTTTATCTTGTGTCGATTACACAATTTCCCGATGAGTATCGGTTTCACGCCGAACTTCGATGCTATATCCAGAGCATCGACACAGTTCAACTTCTTCTTTCCTTTATCTTCGTAGGACCGCTTCTCGATTTCATCGAGGATTTCTCGAGTTTCATCCATTTCATAATCCTCCCTAATTATTTTCGATATGCACAAACATACATATCGAACAAAAACTGTCAATAAAAATCATCCCATCGAGTTATTTATAAAGTCGTTTTATTTTAGAGCAAAATCCTTGGGGATATAGAAACATTGTAAAATTACTTAGATTCGGACCGCGGTAAAGCAGACATAATCAAATGCTTTTAATCTTGATTTTTAAATTAAAATGTTTTATTTTGAAAGTTAAATTTCAAAATCTAATTCGCATATTATTGGTATAGAACAAATATGGAAAATTATATCATAGTCGAGGGTGCGCGGGAACACA
>CAYRNI010000156.1:0-4755 GCA_964425665.1 uncultured bacterium | reverse complement strand
AATGAAATATATTGACGAGGATGTAGAGAAGGCAAGTAATTTCGACTAAATATTTGGAAATAATTTATTTTAGGAAGAATATTGTTTTCAGAAAAAAATCGAAATGGGAAAACTTTTTAAGAAAATCAATTAGAAATTCACCAATTTTATCTAATATTCGAATTTATTATTTTTGGAATATTATTTCTATTAAATCCGACCTTTTCTTTTATCATATCCAAATATTCGGGATTTAATTCTATTCCGACGCAGTTTCTATTAAGTTCTATCGCTGCTTTCATTGTTGAACCGCTGCCTAAGAATGGGTCGAGAACCCAATCGCCATAGAACGAGAACATTTTGATAAGTCTCGACGGCAATTTGACAGGGAAAGCGGCACAATGTTTATCCTCGACGCCGTTTATATCCGTCCAAATCGCATCTCTAAATTTCCTGAACTCCTCGATTGTGACCTTCGATTTTTCCTTTATCTCTTTGGGCACTTTCCGTTTTCCGACCTTTCTGAAAATATGAATCGGTTCCACAGCATTGGAAATCATAAAATTCGTCGGGTATGGATAACTGCCGAACAGGACAGAACCATTTCTCGAAGTAGTTTTCTGCCAGTATATTGTGCCCATAAAACGAAGGTCTTTGATTTCATTTAGTTGCTGCCAAAGTAGCATCGATAAGTTTGCTGTTGTCTTTCGTTTTTCATCGGGTTCATTATAGTATATGTTCGCGATGTTGAGAGCTATTTTGCCATCGGGCAGAAGTGTTCTTGTGACCTCACGCCAAATTCTTTTCAATTTTGCCAGATATTCATCGAGCGTATCGTAATAGCCTATCTGATTTTTGTGTCCATAGTCCCTGACATTCCAATATGGCGGAGATGTTATCATCAGTTGGAAAAAATTATCGGGCAGTTTTTTCAAAATCGTGTAGCTGTCGCCGATGTAGATTTTATATTCCATAGTATTTTGCCGAATGAAGAATATGATTTTTTATAGAAATCTACTTAAATCTTCTGCTATTAATTTGATAGCATAAACAATTTGTTTCTTTTCAAGTGGTTTAAAGAATTTATGGATAGGTCTATCTATTTTCCTCTCTCCTTTCAAAAAAGTAATTATTTTCAATTCAACATCGTCGAAATACGACATTAATGTGTGGGTTGGATGACTCCCAAAAGTTTTTCTATTCAATTCAGAATAATCACCGCCTAATTGACTTTCCAATTGAAATAAATAACAGGATAAGTTAGGAAACTTTGTTTTCAACAAATGAAAATCTACTAAGATTCTTTTTAGCATAGCATTTTCCGTATATGCTTTACACTCGATTGCCAATATGAAATTATCATCGATGGATACTTGCTTATCGACACTTAAACTGTAATAAAAGTTATCGATATTTTTCAGGATGTAGTTTTTTATATCTTTGTCTTTAATTTTATTTACATAATCGATTTTTATTGGAATTTTGTGTTTTTTAGAATCGATTTGCAGTCTATTCGGTTCACCGCCTATACTTTCCCATGCGATTTTTATGATTTCTTCTGTTATGTGTTCTTGTAATTTTCCTTTTACACTTCTTATAATGCCTCCATATGCTCTGTCACTTTCATCATCTTTTGCATTTTTATCTAATACTTTCAAAACCGTATTATAATCATTTATTAATGATTTTACTTTTTTGCTATTACTTTTTATAACCAACTTTTCACCACCTTAAAATAATAAATCCTGTTCGATTATTTTGTTGAGCCTTTTGATTGCTATTTCGCAATATTCCTTCGATATATCTATACCTAAATATCTCCTATTTAGTTTTTTTGCCACAGCTGTTGTTGTGCCAACACCATTAAAAGGGTCTAATATTATATCGTTTTTGAAACTGAATAATTTCAACACTCTCTCGACAAGTTTTTCAGGAAACATAGCGGGATGCCCATATTTTTTCATATCTCTTTCGGGAGCTATCGACCATTTAGCAACGACCCATTTTTTAAATTCATCCGCGGTAATATCTATATTTTCTTTTTTACCATCTTTTTTCAAACTACCTTTTGCGTATATTTCTAAAAATTCCCAAGTATATTTAAGATATGGGTTACTCGGACTTTTCCAACTTCCCCAAGCGGTATATTTGCAATTGTAATTATTTTTTTCCCATAGTATTTCTCCTTTCCATATCAATTTTCTACTTATGAAGTAATTGCTTATAATATGATGACTCGGTATGTAATCAGAAAACAAAGGCTGCACATTTACGATTATTCTACCGCCCCATTTCAAAATTCTAATCGCTTCATCAAATATTTTGAAAAGTTTATTGAAATAATCTTCCCAGTAATGGTCATCTTCATTGTTTTCGTAATCCAATCCAAAGTTATATGGGGGCGATGTAAAAATCAGGTCTATGCAATTATCCGGCAATTGCTTCAATATTTTTAGACTATCACCGCAAATAATTTTATTCTCATATTTGGATGGTATCTTATTGTTCCGCTTGGAAAATTTATTATTTCTCGCATAATAATATTGACCGCGTTTTTCTTCTTTTTTCCCTCTATGTTTTACTTTTCGTTCTTTATTATAGTCGACGAAATTCCGTCTTCCGTTTTTTAATCCATAGCTTCTTATGCTCTCAATTTGGCTCAAAATATGTAATAATATTTTTGAATTTGTTATATTGTTAATATAATCGACAGAATTTCTGACTTTATTTATATCTACTTCTCGTGCGTTTAAGTATAATTTCCCATCTTTAAATTCTAAAAATATTTCGCTTTTCTTAAAGGTTTTATTAAAAAGAGCGATGGCTTCTTTGTCAGCATCGCTTAATATATTACCGTTTGATATTTCAATCGTTTTATACATAAACTCAGTATATTCGCAATTTATTTGTAATACCGAATTAAATTTTCCATTTGTTCGAGAAATTGAACAAATTATCGATTTATTGTATAATGTCGCCGATGTAGATTTTATATTCCATAGTATTCTGCAATATCGGGGATACCACTTTTCCACATAGCGAAATCTATATGACAATTTCCTTATGCCGTGCTGCGTGGCAGTTGATATTGACAGCGGCGGGGAATGTCGCTATGTGAAGTGGATATTGCTCGATGAAAACTTCGAGTGCGGTGGTATTTCCGCCGAGTCCCATCGGTCCGACACCGCTTTTGTTGATTTCTTCGAGAATTTCCAGTTCGAGTTCGGCATAGAACGGGTCGGGATTTCGCTCGCCGATATTTCGAAGCAGTGCTTTTTTTGCGAGCCAGGCACACTTATCGAAAGTTCCGCCGACACCGATACCGACAACCACAGGAGGACACGGATTGCCTCCTGCTTCCACTACTGAATCTATGACGAATTTCTTGAACCCTTCGACACCATCGGATGGTTTCAGCATTTTTGTTCGGCTCATATTTTCACTGCCGCCACCTTTGGGAGCGACAGTAATCTTTACTTTATCGCCGGGAACGATATCGAACCAGATAACTGGTGGAGTGTTATCGCCGCTGTTCGGCGTGCGTTTGAGCGGGTCTATGAGAATGGATTTTCGCAAATAGCCGTCGGTATAACCTTTCGCCACGCCTTTTGCTATTGCTTCCTTGATGTCGCCACCGACAAATTTCACATCCTGACCGTATTCCACATATACGACAGTAAAACCAGTGTCCTGACAGATGGGCATCTTTTCCTCGCTGGCGATATCCTGATTTTTCAAAATTTGGTCTAAAATCGCCTGCGCCACAGGTGATTCTTCTTTTTCACGCATCTCGATAATTCTCGCTCGAACATCATCGGGGATATAGTAATTGGCATCCATCGAGAGCTTAGCCACCGCCTCGGTGATTTTTTCGACATCGACCTCTCTCATTTTAGTTCCTCCGTTTTTTTGAAATATTTTTGAAATTAGCCATTTCCTTCACAAGCATCTCGATACCGAGCGAAGCCCTGAACAGACTCGTTTGAGGACTTGTCCCCGGTGTAGAAAAAATCTTGTTTTCATCGTCGAATACGACCTCGTGAGGTTGAACTTTAATTACATCGCAGCCAGCTCGTTTAAGAAGCTCGACTATCTCCGCATCGTTGCCGATTGTTACTATCGAACTGATGCTCGCCTTCAGTATAAATGCTATAAGTGCTGCACCATATCCGAAACCCGCCAACGGTTTCCCTCGAACATACATCCCCGCCACATAATCTCTAACTTCTGGAATAACTAATGCTTCTGTTCCATCTCTAATCATCGATGATAAAATTTTTACAGGTCCTTTACCGCCGGGGATAATGAGTCCGTTCAGTTCCTTATGGTCGAACTCATCTATATAAAAAACATCACCGCGGACCATAAGTTTGGTTTCGCTCAAAAAGTCGCGAGTAGGGGCATTTTTCCTTCGGGAACCGGGAATTCTTCTTTCAACACTTTCCCGAGGAACAAGTGGAATAGGTTTTACGCTCGACCGTTCTATTTCCCTCAATAAATAGGCTACATCCCAGACCGATGTGCCATCCTCATAACCTATGCCAGAAATTATAATTCCAAATGTTTTCATATTGTATTAAAGTTAATTTTTTAAGAAAAACGCACAAGTTTTTTTCTAATATTTTGGATAAGAGATATTGACAATTGACATCTGAAATTTTATTTATATAATTAATAAAATAAAATTTTGTTATTAAGGGGATGAGATAAAATGAAAAAATTGTCTGCGATGTTAATTTTTTTCAGTTTTGTTGTTTATGGTCAGATGATTGGTAG
>CAYRNI010000155.1:0-4775 GCA_964425665.1 uncultured bacterium | reverse complement strand
ATCGGCATCGGGAGATGCCTCCTACAAAGAAATATTTTTTAGAACAATAGAAAGGATTTATTCTGACCTCGATAATCTATCCGTATCTTTAGACTGCTCGCTTTTTTTGAATACAGATTTGTCATCGAGAATAATCTCGTCGATAATACCTACAATTGTTGCATCGACAGGTTTGCCTGTCAATCCTGTTGCCGTTCTCGCTGAACTTCCTCTAACGATGAGGACAATATCCCCGATTCCTGCATCTACTGTATCGAGTGCGACAAGATTCAGTGATTTTGGAGTTAAATCTTCAGGATTTAATGCTTGAACCATAAGAAGTTTATATCCTTCGATTAGTTTATCTTTCCTTGTCGCTACAACAGTTCCAATTACTTTTGCAATTTCCATAAAAAATCCTTGCGTTTATTTTCAAAATAGGTATATTTATTTCGGTGAAGGGACAAAAAGACCCCTAACAATTTACGAATGGAGGTCACTCCCCGATGTTGAGCTTACGCGATGACCCCCGATTAGTCGGGGAGAGCGAATGCAAAAAACAGAGGGTAGTAATAATAAACCTCTACTTGTTTCTTTTTGAGTGGGTCTTTGCGTTCTCTTCACCATTTTTTATTTCCCTTCGGTTTCGACTTCGGTTTTCTCATCTACTTCCAATCCGAGCTCTTTCCTTATGTGATGGAACAAAGTTTCCTGTATCTGAGAATTCTTTTCGAGAAATTCCTTTGCCTTCTCGCGTCCTTGTCCGAGTCGCTCTCCCTTATAAGTATACCAAACGCCACTCTTTTCGATGATACCCAGTTGGGTAGCGAGGTCGATTATTTCTCCTGTTCTCGAAATGCCTTTCCCGTATATGATATCGAATTCGGATGTTCTAAATGGTGGTGCGAGTTTGTTCTTTACTACTTTGGCAATCGTATGTGCTCCGATACTTTCAGAGCCCACCTTTATGGATTGCCCGCGTCTTATCTCGATTCTGATAGATGCGTAAAACTTCAATGCTCTTCCTCCGCTGGTAGTTTCAGGATTGCCGAACATCGTGCCGATTTTCATTCTAATCTGATTGATGAAAATCAATGCGGTAGATGAACGACCGACAGCGGATGTCAATTTGCGAAGTGCCTGAGACATAAGTCTCGCTTGAAGTCCCACCCTTTGGTCGCCCATATTACCCTCGAGTTCGGCTTTGGGAACGAGTGCAGCGACAGAATCCACCACGATAATATCGACAGCACCACTTCTGACCAATGCCTCCGCTATTTCGAGTGCTTGTTCGCCGTAATCTGGCTGAGAAACCCAGAGATTATCTATATCGACACCGAGCGAGCGAGCATAGGTCGGGTCGAGTGCGTGCTCGACATCGATAAATGCCGCAGTTCCGCCCTCTTTCTGAGCCTCAGCGATAATATGAAGTGCCAAAGTTGTTTTGCCTGCCGATTCGGGACCATATATCTCGGATATTCTGCCCTTAGGAATTCCGCCGATGCCCAGAGCATAATCGAGAGATATACTTCCAGATGGTATAACAGGAATACTCATTATAGGTTTATCGCCGAGACGAATTAGATAGCCCTTGCCGAATTGTTTCTCGATAGATTCGAGTGCTTCCTCCATCGTGTGAATCTTTTTCTTTTCTTTTTTTGCCATTGTATATTGAACCTCCAACTGTATTTCAATATTTTATTCGCTTCAAAACATTATAAATCGGTCCTTCTGGTGTCAGTGTGCTTTTGAAAAGAGCCAATTCGCAGGTCTCAAAAGTCAGATAGGGTATCTCAATTTCTCCGATTGCCTCGATGAGTTCTTTCGTATGCGATGGTGATTTCACTCGTCCTATGGTGATATGTGGTGAAAACTTTTTGTCATCGGGTTCTATTCCTACACCTCGACAAGCGAGTTCGATTCTTTCGTGAATTTGCTCGAGTTTATCTACATCACCATCCAGACCGACCCATAATACTCGGGGGAATTTTTTACCGAAATAACCTGTCTGAGAAAGTTCCAATTTTATTTTACCGATGCCTCTAATGTTATTCTCGACATTATCGACTATCTGAGATAACTTATCGTTTTCTATTTCGCCGATAAAACGCAAAGTAATATGGATATTCTCCCTCGCCACCCATTTGACTCTCGCCGATGATTTCCTTAAAATATCTATAACATTTTCTTCTATCCATTTCTGAAAATCATCTGGGATTTCGATTGCGAAGAAAGCTCTGATTTTATTATCCTCTCGGTTCATTTTATCTGTTCGATAGTTATGTCCTTCGCATATACGGGTGGTTTTTCCTCGCCTACCCATAGCGATATGTGTCGAGCGGATAGTTCATCGACCTCATTGGTAGTTGGGTCCATCGGTGCCCATCCCAATTCCTGCCCGAGAAATACCTCCACCCAACTGTGGTCGAGCGGGACATCGGCGAATAGGATACCTCGTATAACTCTCGCAGGAATCCCCACCGACCGCAGCATAGCCACACAGACCATTGCCTTTGTCAATGGGTCGCCCTTTCCCTTGATAATCGCATCTTTCGATGTGTATCTAACGGGCTCGAGAGTGATATTTCGATTGACCCAGAGGTTTATCGCTCTTGCGGCATCCCAGATAGTTCTCGCAGGTTCGACAATAGCTTTTGCGCGGTTTGTAATTTCCTTGTCATCCGAATCGATACCCGGTGCGGGCGCACTGAATTCGGGTTCGGAGACTAATGGCTCTGTCGGAGGCCATTCACCCGATAGTGTAACTCTATGACTCAGTTTGCGAATTTCGATTTCGCCGTCGATGGAATGTTGGTCCACAGAGCCGAGATAAGTTTGCTGCCTGTTGTTAAGATATATTCTATCCAGTCTGCCCTTCGGGTCGAAATTTATGTGAACCTTGAACTTCTTGCATTTTAGTATCGGTTTCATATAGTCCCTGTCGGAGATTTCATTATCCGAAATCGGGTTGTATCCCTCGGGAAGTTTTGCACTTTCCTCGGCTAGCGATTTAACCTCGCCCAGTTTCACCTCGATTTTCTGTGTGGGATAGATTACCGAGATTATTTTTCCAGAAAGCGATACCCACATTTCGATATCGGTATCGCCGAGTTTGCCGATGAAATGGCTCGCCTCTTTGCCATCGTATTTTCTCTGTTCCTCGTTGGTCATCTCGAGCTTTACCGATGACATAAGTTGTGGAACTATAATATCGAGTTCAATATTGCCTAATCTGGGATTTATAACATTGTTCAGTATCCAGAAGTGAGCAAAAACATTCTGGTCTAAAATATAGCCATTGCGAACGAATTGAATCTTCTGCTCGGATTGTTTAATCCCTGCATTCGCCTTGATATTGGCTATTCCATTCTCGAATGTAGCCGAGATTTCCTGATTGCCAGATGGCGTCGAGATTTTAACATTGTAAGATGCTGGATGATAGCCTGCATCGAGATATGTTTCGGAATTATAAATCGTCTGCGTGCCGGCGACGGTTATGGTAGTAGTCGCATTAAGGACGAAACCCATCGGGTGTTTTTTTATTTCAAAATTGCACTGTCCGATTTTTTGCTCGGCAGAGTAAATTTCGTAAGTGCCAGAATACTGCGCCCACAATGCTGTAAGCATAACTAAAAATACGGCGATAGAAAACTTTCTCATAATTCCTCCAATTTTAATTCATTTTTCAAATTTAATTCAATTATCCAAATTATCAATACAAAAAATGATATTTTTTGGAAATTTGAAATAAATTTCTATCGATTTCGAATAATATTAGAGAACACACGAGTAAATGTGTTCCCGTTTCGCCATATTTTTACTTTGACAATATTCTGTCATTCTTTTTGGAAAAATCTATCTATAATTGGGTCGGGAGAAATTTTGTGCTTTTCCCAGACAGGTTTTTCATCGAACAGTGCGAGTTCCATAAGTTGACTGAAAAATAAAATCGGCATATTCTGAAAATTCGGGTAAGTCTGCTGAACGAGTATTTGGCGGTTGTCGAGATTGAAATGGCACAGCGGACAGGATGTAATAATCGCATCGGCTCCCGCTTTGCGAGCACCCTCGACAATATTATATGTCATCGATGCCACTTGTTCGGGATTATGCACCGTCTCGTAAGCACCGCAGCATTCATTTTTGTATGCGAAATCGACGGGCGTCGCTCCGAGAGATTCGATAAGATTTTCGAGAACCGATGGATTCTCGTAGTTTTCATCGATAGACATTTCCTTGGGGCGAAGCAATAGACAACCATAATACGGCGCTATTTTAAGGTCCTCGAGAGGACGCACCACAGCGGATTTCACCTTATCGAAACCGATTTCATCGCGAAGAACTTGGAGATAGTGAAGCGATTCGACCTCACCTTTGTATTCGGTTTCCTCGTCCATAAATTGCACCACAGCCGATTTGAAATCGGGGTCCTCGTTAAATCTATTATTGATTTGTTTCAGAGTATTGTAGCATATCGAACAAAGCGACACTACACGATTATCGCCGGTTTCCTGAACTCTGATAAGCGTTCTGACAGCGCCGAGGGAATGCATCTTATTGTCGCTGGATAGAGCGACCATCGTCCCGCAGCAATACCATTTGGGAAGCTCGACAAGTTGGAAACCCAATTTTTCAGAAACTTTCAATGCGGAGCGTTCGAGTTCCGTGCCCGTCGTTTTCAATGTGCAACCGGGGAAGTAGTTATATTGCTTCATAATATCTCCTTTAAAAATTCAAAAATCGATAAAGTATATCAACTCATCATCTATTTTCTCGAGGTCGAGCAATATTTTAGA
>CAYRNI010000154.1:1603-4809 GCA_964425665.1 uncultured bacterium | reverse complement strand
CAAGATGCCATACATCCCTGGCAGTTCAATCAAAGGGGCGATAAGAACAGCAATCGCGTATCACGAACTCGCAAATGACAACAATTTTTTAAATCAATTAGTTGGAAAAATAAAAAACAAAGGATATGAGATATCTAAACAAAATCATTTTGTCGACCAAATAGTTTTCCGTCCACACAACAAAAACGATGCAAAATATGACTTCCTCCGCCTTTTTCAAGTTGCGGACTCAGAGCCATTTAACCCCCCAAAAATACTCTGCGTTTACTCTGTAGATATAGTTTCTGGATGGAATATTAAAA
Organism: uncultured bacterium; assembly: GCA_964425665.1. GTDB lineage: Bacteria > UBP14 > UBA6098 > B30-G16 > B30-G16 > JAGGZE01. Next base: position 4,507 of record CAYRNI010000154.1, on the reverse strand, counting down.
AGTTTCATCCGAATGTTGAAGCGTGGAAACCAAATATTTCTGTGGAAATGGAACTTCAAATACCAAATAAATTTTTGGTGCAAAAAATATCAAAAGAAATAAGGGTGAACGCCAATAGCCTAACCAATTTGGAAAACTATATATGCACAGCATTAAATGATTTCTCAGCAGATAAAATCAAATATGAAATCTGGAATATCAAGAATCAACCTAATAAGCACAAAATATTTAATAACTTATTGAACTGGTATCAAAATCTTCAAAGTGAAATTAATCAACTTAAAACTCAGAAAAATAACAATGTCACCTATATATCACTCGGACAAGGACAGGGATGGCACAGAATAACAGATGGAATTATATTAGAAAATGAACCATTTTTTAATGAATTCATCCTTAAAAATTTCAGTAGAGGAAAGAAAAAAGCAACCATACCATTTCCCAAATCCCGTCGGGTTGTTCGACATAACGGAAATATCGTCCCTCTCGGATGGGTAAAGATAGAATTTTTAGGTGAAGGCAAAATCGAAAGAAAAGTAGAATTGAAAGATGTATCAAAGATAATAATTACAAAGGCACTAGAAAAAGAGATAAAAGTAATACCAAAGAAGATTGAACCCAAATTCAAGCCTGCCGAAAAAGAAAAAGAGCCACAATCTTCCGATAAAAAACCTGAAAACAAATTAAAAAGGTTCAGATTCCCTGAAAGAATATCCGATGAGAAGCTGCGAAATTTAGTCAAGGAAAGAGTGAAAAGAATTGCGGAACTCGGATGGGTAAAAGATATCATAGCAGATTTTTCAAAACAAAGTGCTGACCCAAGATATAATATAAATGATATAGAACTCAAACACGATACAAAAACTATTGAGGTTATAATTTCTAATGGCGAGCGAGGAGTAAAAATAGTCATCGAAACCTATGCTAACGAAAGAGAAGAGCAAAATTTCGTGGCTAATAGAATATGGAAAATAATAGGAGGAGAAAATGAGAGATGAAAAAGCAAAAGTTAATTTATCGAAAATCAATATAAGTTCGTTTTTGGAAAAGGCGCGGGAAAAGAAACTGGCGGAGAATTATGAATATCTTATAACTACTGTTGGATTTTCCGCTGAACCATCAATTCTTTTTATAGAGGCTTTAAAAGATAGTTTAAAAAAAGTTCTTTTTATATACACTAAGAGCACAGAAGAAAAAATTGATGTTATAGTAGAATACACAAAATTAAAACCAAGCCAGTATGACAAAGTTCGGGTTGAAAAAACCAATATGATTGAAACATATAAAGAAATAGAAAAATTTGTTAATCGGCATAAGCAAAGTAGAAAAATTTTAATAGATGCAACCGCTGGGACTAAACCGATGACAGCAGCGGCGATTTTAGCGGGCATCATTCTCGATTTATCAATATGGTATGCGGATTATGACCAATATGACGAGGCAAGTAGAAAACCAAGAGATAAAACGAGAGAATATCCGACTAAACTCGATAATCCATACAAACTTCTGGGTAAACTTGAACTCGAAAAGGCAAAAACCTATTTTAATTCTGGAAGATTTAGACAAGCTTATGATATATTATGCAATTTAGAGAGCAAATTACAGGAAGAAGCTCTCGGAGAAATTCGAGCATTGAAAACTTTATCTCTTGCCTATGCCAATTGGGACGAATTTTTCATCGAAAACGCACAAAATGATTTCAAAAATTTTGAAGAACTGAAAAAATATACAAACAGAGTTGATATCAAACAGATAGAGAAAAATGTTGAAAGTATCGATAAAATAATTAAAAATGAATTATGGGAGCTTATTAATTTTCTATCAGCAGCAGAGCGAAATATAGAACTTAAACGATATGATATTGCTGTTTTGCTCACATACAGAACATTCGAATATCTATGCACACTGAAATTAAAGGAATCCGGGATAAATCCCTCCGAAGTCAGTTGGAATGATATAGAAAATAAATATAAAGGAGCAAAAAATAGATTCGCACAATTGGTGAAAAAAATATTTAATACTAAAAAAGTAATTTTCAAAAATGAATTGGGACTTATGGAGCAATCTATTCTGCTAACCGCCATAGGAAATCCGATTCTTGAAAACGAAAGAAGTATAAAGAAAATGCGAGAATGCACGAATTTAAGAAATAAATCTATATATGCTCACGGGAAAAAACCTCTTGATGAAAGGGAAAGCATTGAATTCTTTGAAATCGTGAAAAGTAGGGTTAAAGAATATCTACGTCAGAAAAATCTTAATCTTGATGATATGTTAAATCGAATAAAATTTCCAGTATGGAAGTAATTTTCCCCTGTTCCTTGAAAAATTAACAACACTATGCCGAACATAACATACATTTGATAACAAAAGATATTGCGGGCGAAGGTCTAAGATATATTTCAGCGAATATTTGTGTGCTTCCTGCCGCGACAAGATAGAGATTATTGGTGTCGGCGATGTTTATTCTGTGGATTTTGTATATATAGTTTAATTCCTGTAAATAGTTTGTTTCAAAAGTATAGGGGGTTTCAGGAATTTTGTAAGTGTTTATGTATTTTGGGCTTGACAATTTCGATTTTGTTTTTATTATTTTTTGGGTGGTCGTTTTGTATATGGTTCTGGAGAATAGTTTTGTAATTTATTGGTATGTTTTGACTTATGATATGGTCTATTGAACCGACTTCCTCGATTTATAGGGGATTATCCCGACTTTGTCGGGACAGGCTCATCTCTTCGTGCTTGAGTTGGATTGCCTCGCATTGAACCGACTTCCTCGATTTATAGGGGATTATCCCGACTTTGTCGGGACAGGCTCATCTCTTCGTGCTTGAGTTGGATTGCCTCGCATTGAACCGACTTCCTCGATTTATAGGGGATTATCCCGACTTTGTCGGGACAGGC
>CAYRNI010000154.1:0-1503 GCA_964425665.1 uncultured bacterium | reverse complement strand
CTCGCATTGAACCGACTTCCTCGATTTATAGGGGATTATCCCGACTTTGTCGGGATTTTTTGCCTAAACGGTATGTTGCATCCTGACTTCTTATTAAAAAGGGGATGCTCTCCCTCCTCGATTGATAGGGGATAATATGTAGGGGCACGGCACGCCGTGCCCTCAATGGTATCGCGCTGTGCCCTTATGGTATGTAGAGACGCAAAATCTTGCGTCTCCATCGATACTGTATGTAGATAGAACCGCACCCTTAAGAGTGCGGTTTCTTTTTTCCCTCGACTTGGACTATCGGGAATTATTTCAAAGAATTTTCTATTTGAATTTTTGAAAATTGTATTATTCTTGTAAAAGAGGAATTATGATGGAGCAAGATAGCAAAATAGAGAACGAACTGAAAAAATTGAAATATTCGGAATATGATGTTCATCTGCAAGCGATAGATAGAATTCGGCTGCCTATATTTTCTGGTTCGACGCTTCGCGGTGCGTTCGGATTCGCATTGCGTAAAGTTTCCTGCTCGCCGATGTGCAAAGACCCACAGAACTGCATAATCGGAAATCGATGCCCATATTATTTTGCATTCATCAGCCAGCGAAACGATGTGGAAAGTGGTCTCAGAAATTATCCGCATCCTTTTGTTCTCCAGCCGTTCGATGGCGGGATAATCGAACCGGGCGAAATGCTATCTTTCGGCTTCGTCCTATTCGGAAAGGCAAGAGAAATCCTCCCATATTTCATCTATGCCTTTATGCAGATGGGCGAATGGGGTATCGGAAAGGGGAGAGGAAAATTCAAACTTGTCGATGTAAAGGACAGACGAACCCAAAAAGTTCTCTTCAGCGAAAACAACAAAGCACTCCAAGGTTATGGAACTGTTCTATCTCCCGAACCTATCTCTATCGGAAACTCTGCCACTATCGAATTCATAACTCCGCTGAGGTTGAAAAACGGTGGGAAATATGTCTCGAAGCCGAGTTTCCAAGAAATCATCCGAGCGATATTGAGAAGGACAAGTCTTCTCGTGCGCGGCTATTGCGGTGCAAAGCTCGAACTGCCTTATAAATCAATTATAGAAAGTGCAAGGAGTATAAAACTCGTATCGGCTGGCACTAATAGAGTGGAAATCGAAAGATATTCCAGCCGTCAGAATGCAAAAATCCCGCTTATAGGTTTCCTCGGGCTGTTGCGGTTCGAGGGCGATATGAATCAATTTTCCGCTATTCTCGATGCAGGCTCGCACATCCACATAGGCGGCGCTACCGCATTCGGATTCGGAAAGTATATAATATGTCCCTGACGATAATCCAAAACACAATCCATAACGATGAGTTCCCGCATTTACAATCGCTCTTTCGTAATGTTCCGCTCGTGAAATATTTAGTATATTATTCTTACTATATCTTGCTCGCTCCTGTTCCATCTCGTCATCATACATCCACTCTACTAAATTACGGTAATTTTATAAGTTTATGCAATTGAACACTTAATCTAACTTCGGGAATT
>CAYRNI010000153.1:0-4848 GCA_964425665.1 uncultured bacterium | reverse complement strand
GGGCGAGCAGCCCCTTTTTTATATACGACTTTCCTTATGATACATATGGATTGTGCTACGACAATTTTATACCCAACGAGTGCTTTAGAACTTGGTCGACAGTTTCCACTGGAATGAATTTTATCGATTTTTTTATCTCGTCGGGAAGTTCTGGCACATCTTTGAGATTATCCTTAGGGATGAGAATTTTCTTGATGCCGACACGATGGGCAGCAAGCGATTTCTCTTTCAGCCCGCCTATGGGGAGGACATCTCCACGAAGAGTTATTTCGCCAGTCATAGCAAGACCTTTACGAGGCAATTTGTTAGTAAATCTCGAAACCATCGCCGCTGCAATGGTTATTCCAGCAGATGGTCCATCCTTCGGGATAGCACCTGCGGGGACATGGATATGGACTTCATTCTTCTCGAACATCTCGGGTTCTATTCCCAACCGTTCGCTTTGTGAACGAATATACGAAAGTGCTATTTGAGCGGATTCCTTCATAACATCGCCGAGATTACCTGTCAGTATCAAATTCCCTTTGCCGGGCATCGTCAATGCCTCCACCATCAGAATTTCGCCGCCGTAAGGTGTCCACGCCAAGCCTGTAACCACGCCGACCTTAGGTTTTTTGAGAAGTTTATCCGGTATATATTTTTCAGGTCCGAGCATCTTACGAACAACATCCTTGGTCACCTCGATTTTCTCGAACTCCTTTTCGGCAATCCCCTTCGCAGTTTTTCTGCATATCGATGCGATTGCCCTATCGAGATTGCGAAGTCCTGCCTCCACAGTGTAAGAATTGATTATGAATTTAATCGCATCGTCGGTGAATACCAACTGTTTCTCAGAAAGCCCGTGATTTTCATATTCCCGCGGAATGAGATGACGCTTGGCGATTTCCAATTTCTCCAAGTCGGTGTATCCTGGAAGATGAAGCATTTCCATTCTATCGAGAAGCACTCGTGGTATCGGGTCAGCGTAGTTTGCCGTCGCTATGAAAATCACTTTCGACAGGTCGAATTCCACATCGAGATAATGGTCGACGAAGGAATTATTTTGCTCGGGGTCGAGAACCTCGAGCAGTGCCGATGCAGGGTCGCCGCGGAAATCCTGCCCGATTTTATCGACCTCGTCGAGCATAAACACAGGATTGTTAGAGCCTGCCCGCTTGATGCCTTGAATTATCCTGCCAGGAAGTGCACCCACATAGGTTCGCCTATGCCCGCGAATCTCTGCCTCGTCCTTCATACCGCCGAGAGATATTCTGATGAATTTTCTTCCCATAGCGCGAGCGATGGATTTCCCAAGCGATGTCTTCCCTGTCCCAGGAGGACCCACAAATAACAATATCGGCGATTTCACATCGGGTTTGAGTTTCCGCACGGCGAGAAATTCGAGAACACGCTCTTTTACCTCGTCGAGGTCGTAATGGTCCTCATCCAAAATCGAGCGAGCCTCCCCTATGTCGATTCTATCCTCTGTGGATACCTGCCACGGCATTTCCACGAGCCAATCGAGATATGTTCGAGAAACCGTGTATTCCGCAGATGACGGGTTCATCTTCGCCAATCGGTCGAGCTCTTTGAGGGCGGTTTCCTTCGCCTCGTCTGGCATTCCTACTTCCTCGATTTTTTTGCGAAGTTCGTCGATTTCCTTGCCGAAATCCTCCTCGCCGAGTTCCCGCTGGATTTGTTTGAGTTGTTCACGAAGATAATATTCTCGCTGCGCTTTTTCCAATTCCTCCGAGGTTTTTCGCTGGATTTCCTGAGTGAGTTCTAAAACCTTCAATTCCTTACGCAACAAATCGTTGACCTTCATCAATCTTTTTTTCGCACTGGTTTCTTCGAGAATCTCCTGCTTTTGCTCGGCGGATATATTGAGATTTGCAGCGATTAAATCCGCAAGACGAGCAGGATTTGTAGTATTGACCGCAGCAAGACGCAACTCATCGGGAAGATACGAAGCCTTTGCTACAACCTTATCGAAAATTTCGAGAGTCGTGCGCATCAGAGCGGATTCCTCTTCATCGCCGAGTATTTCATCGTGAAGTTCTTGAACCTTAGCAACCGGATAAGGTTCTTCCCGAAGTATTTCGAGAATTTTTATTCTCGCCTGAGGCTGCACTAAAAACTTCACCGAACCATCTGGCAAACGCAGCATCTTCAATATGATAGCCTTACAGCCAACAGAATATATTCGTTTATTTATTTCGAACCCGCTATCCGACTTCGGATTTTCGTTCACAGCGAATACACCCAATATCTTATCCTTTGCCAGAACATCGTTCACCATCTTGACGAAAGGTTTATCGATGACGACCAAGGGATGTATCAATCCTGGAAACGATACCAGCCCCGATGGTAATGGAATTATGGGTAAATCGTATATTTTATCGTCTCTATTTTTCATCTTTTATCTCCATTTCATTCGATTGGTATGGAACTAAAATTGTCCTGACTTTTTTCAATTTCGATTCGCAAGAAACCATTTTTATATTTCGCTGAAATTTCACCGCCGACGAAGTTCCGCGGTATCCTTATATTGCGCTCGAACGGTCCATAATTTATCTCCATATGATGAAAAACAAGCGTATCCTCGCTAACAAATTCATTTCTGTTCCCTTGAATCGTAATCACATCGTCGGCTTGTGTAATCGAGATATTTTTAATATCTATTCCTGCAATCTCGGCGACTATAACGAGTTTGGTATCCGTCTCGACAACATCTATCGGTGGATGCCATTTATTCAGTTCGTCCATCAACGCCGGCAGATGCATCTGCGAGAATCCCGCAAGCATACGAATTAATTCATCTTGTGCCGATTTCTTACCTTTTAATTTTACCATAATTCCCCACCTTACTTTTAATAAAGTTAAATAGAATAATAGAATCCTAATAAAAATCAATGATTTTTTTCGTGAGAAATCTGCAACTAATTTTTTGTAATTGATAAAACTGGTATGGTTATTATTTTATCGAGAAAGTATCCTATCGAAATGAATTTATAAATTTTTAGCACAAGATACGGGAATTTCACCTGTGTTCGATGATATTGCGTCTATAAGAATCTAAATACTATTTGATTAAATTAGACATTTTTTATTTTTAAAATTCCTTGACATAAATAATCTAAAAGATATGATGAATATCTTTGCGAGTTCACAGATTTAATCTGCACACGAAACCTATCAGAAGGAGGTCCTATAATGGCACGAAGGAAAGTATTGATTATGGGCGCAGCAGGAAGAGATTTTCACAATTTCAACACCTATTTTCGTGATAATGAAAATTTCGAGGTTGTCGCATTTACTGCAACTCAAATTCCCGATATAGAGGGTCGTAATTATCCACCCGAACTTGCCGGGAAACTTTATCCCGAAGGTATTCCGATTCTCTCCGAATCCGAACTCGTAGATATTATCAAGAAAAATAATATAGATGAGGTGTATTTTTCATATAGCGATGTCGCCAACCAATATATTATGGAGCGAGCGGCTCTGGTTATGTCTGCTGGTGCGAGTTTCCATCTGCTCGGTCCAAACGAAACGATGCTAAAATCGAGCAAACCTGTAATTTCTGTATGTGCGGTAAGAACGGGTTGTGGCAAATCTCAAACCACTCGTAAAGTCGCCGAGATATTGAAAAAAATGGGTAAAAAAGTAGCGGTTATCCGCCATCCGATGCCTTACGGTGACCTCAGAAAACAAATCTGGCAGCGGTTCGCAACATACGAAGACCTCGATAAATACGAATGCACAATAGAGGAACGAGAAGAATACGAACCACACATCGACAGGGGAAATATTGTATATGCGGGAGTCGATTATGGGGAAATCCTAAAACGAGCGGAGCAGGAAGCCGATGTAATTCTATGGGATGGTGGCAATAACGATATTTCATTCTATAAGCCCGATTTGAATATCGTCGTTGCGGACCCGCATAGAGCAGGTGACGAACTGGAATATTATCCTGGCGTGGTCAATTTCAAGATGGCGGATGTAATCATTATAAACAAAGTCGATACGGCAGATTACGAGGATGTTCTGTATGTATGGGACAATGCGAAGAATTTCAATCCATCAGCACAGATTATCCTCGCCGCAAGCCCCATATTCCTCGAGGATATCGATATGATTAAAGGGAAACGAGTTCTCGTTGTCGAGGATGGACCGACTGTCACTCACGGCGAGATGAGTTTCGGTGCGGGATACATCGCGGCGCAACTCGGCGGAGCATCGGAGATAATAGACCCGAGACCGTTCGCAGTGGGTTCGATTATAGACACTTACAAAAAATACCCCACAACTGGCGATGTTTTACCCGCTATGGGCTATTCGGCTAAACAAATCGCCGAACTGGAACAGACAATCGATAATTCCGATGCCGATGTCGTTGTTATCGGCACGCCGATAGATTTGCGGAGAGTGATTAAAATAGATAAGCCCGCAACCCGCGTTAAATACGAACTTCAGGAAATCGGAAAACCGACACTCGAAGACATAATCGGCAAAATGAAATTGTGATTATCGTCCTGAAAATTTTGAATAAATGCTTAAAAATATCTTGACACATTCTAATGCCAAAATATACTGAATTCCACCAAAAATTACAGGAGGTATTTAGATGGCATACAAGATTTTGGATACTTGCATCGCTTGCGGAGTTTGTACTGGCGAGTGTCCAGTCGAGGCGATTCACGAGGGCGACCCGATTTATTACATCGACCCCGATGCCTGCACCGATTGCGGTGCTTGTGCCGAGGTATGCCCTACCGAATCTATTGTTCCCGAAGATGAGGAATAATCTAAAAAACGATGGATATAATATTTGGGGCGCGATTTTTCTCGCGCCCTTTTTATTTC
>CAYRNI010000152.1:0-4862 GCA_964425665.1 uncultured bacterium | reverse complement strand
CGCGACAACTACCTTGGCAAGGTAGCGCTCTACCACCTGAGCTACTCCCGCTTTCAAAAGAAATATTTATATCATCGCCACAAATGTCAAGAAAATTTTTTATTATCGAATGTTTTGCTTTGACATATATCTATTTTAAATTAAGATAGGATTATCGGTTTTAGTATTCTATCTTTATCGATAATCTATAATTTATATGGAGGATTTTATGCGTCGTTTCATCGGAACAATGGCATTTTTGCTTTTGCTTGCAGGCTGTGCTAAGAGAGTGGAAATTCCTGTTTATGGTGATGCCAATTTTTCAGAGTGCCAAAAAGGTGATTGCTCGACCAAACTCGGTTTTGCTCCCGATTCTATTCTATCTATCGAAAATGCGAAGGAGTGCAAGGTTATTTTCTACGAGGGAAAATTTTTCCTCATCGGCGATGGTTTTTCCAATATATGGCTCGGTGAAAACGAGGACGATAAAATCGAGTTCACACCTAAAAAAATAGAAAATTCCCCAGTGTCGAATATATCTATGGATTGGGATAGAGGATTTTTAGTAATATCGGGAAAATATGCCGATGGCAAAGATTTCAGAATTGTCGTGGATAAAAAAGGAAAATTGAATTGGGAGTAAATATGCTTACCAAAAAAATTATATTCGCAATTTTTTTGCTTTTGTTCGGGTTGTCCTATGCGCGAAGTGTTCAAGATGAATTGCGTGAGGCAAAAAAACTTTGGCAAAGAGGAAAATGCAAAGATGCGATGGCTCTTATGGATGAAGTCAGAACCAGATTGAACGACTTTCCGGAAAACACTCGCTCACAAATCGAAAAATCGTTCCTCGAATGGTCGGATATTCTGAGAAAATCCACAGATTTAGAAGCCAGGATAATAAATGCTATGCCGCATATCGCGGATACTACCGAGAAAACTATCCCACTGGAAAAATTACAGGCAGCACGCGATAGTCTAAATAAATTGCTCTCGCTATCGAAATCGATAAAATGCCTCGATATTAGGAATAATGTCCAGCAGAAGCTAATAATTTCTTTGGATTCTACAAATCTCGCGATGGACAAATATGTAGATGATATAATATCGAAGAATAAGGAACTAAAATCTGCTGTCGACAGTTTAACAAAACTTGCGCGAAGATATAAAAGACTTCTTCCTGTTCTCGATTCGCTGAGAGCGATGATTGCTCGCCAATCGAGCGATATTAAATCTCTTCAAGCGCAGGTCGACACCATTTTGATGATGGCGAGTCAAACTGCTAATATATCCGGTGGCGAGGAATTTTCTGCGATAACTTCGCCGAGAGATATGATTGCGAACGCCCTTTTGGATGGCGTGGAGAACAGAATTATCGCTATCGGCGAGGGCAAAGTCAAGCGAAAGGACTATACAGAGCAACAGGGAGATTCTTTAATTGTTAAATTGACGGCTATTGCGAGTTGGCTCGATACATCGCTGGTCGCAAAGAATTCGCCTCAAAGAGCAGAAGCATTGAGGGAACTTTGTTTTAAATACACAGATTTAATCATATCGCATAATAAATCGAGCAATTTGGTTCGATGGATTGCACTGATACTTCTGGCGATAATCGTTATCGCAGCGATTATTTTCGCACTCGGACGGAAGAAAAAATGAAAGTTTTAATCGTCGACGATGAAAAAAAATTAGGTATTCTTTTCAGCAAAGCATTGAAAAATGCTGGCTACGAATCGAAGTATGTCGAAAGTGCGGAGTCCGCTGTAGAAAAACTCGACGAGGGGTTCGATATCGTCATTTCCGATATAAAAATGCCGGGGATGAATGGTATCGACCTACTAAAACATATCAAAAGCAATTATCCCGATACGGCGGTTATTATGATGACCGCCCACGGCACAATCGAATCCGCTGTCGAGGCGATGAAAACTGGTGCATACGATTATCTTCTAAAACCATTTTCAACCGACGAACTTATTATGGCGGTCGAAAAGATTTCCGAGCAACTGCATATTCGTCAGGAATTGGAATACCACAGAAGAATCGAGCGTGAGCGGTTCGGCGAGATTATCGGGAAATCCGAACCTATGCAAAAGGTTTTCGGTCTAATCGAGAAAGTCGCTCCATCGGATGCCACTGTTCTCATACTCGGTGAAACAGGCACAGGAAAAGAACTTGTGGCGAGAGCCATACATAACAGGTCGAACAGAGCGAAAAGCCCTTTCGTTGCGATAAATTGTGCAGCAATCACCGAGACACTTTTAGAAAGCGAACTGTTCGGCTACGAGCGAGGAGCATTCACCGGTGCGAACAGACGGAAATTGGGGATGTTCGAAATCGCCGAAGGCGGCACCCTTTTTCTCGACGAAATCGCCGAGATGCCACCGCAATTGCAGGCAAAATTATTGCGGGTTCTTCAGGAGAAAACGATATATCATCTCGGCGGAACTGCACCTATCAAGGTAGATGTCAGGATTATCTCGGCGACAAATAAAAATTTGAAAGAATATGTGAACTTAAAGAAATTCCGAGAGGATTTATATTTTAGATTGGCGGTTTTCCCAATCGAACTTCCACCATTGCGGAAAAGAACTGTGGATATTCCTCTTCTCGCAGAAAACTTTTTACGGAAGCGAGGTAGCACTGCGAAAATCGCATCCGATGCGATGGATTTCCTCGAAAAATACGATTTCCCCGGCAATGTTCGAGAGTTGGAGAATATTTTGGAAAGAGCGTTAATCCTTTCGGGCGGGAAAGATATAACAATCGAGCATCTACCCGACCTCGAACTGTCGAAAATCGAGGATGAATCTTTCGAACCTGGCGAAACTACTCTGGAAGAGCTCGAGAAAAAAATGCTTATATCCGCCCTCGAAAAATCCGGCGGAAACAAATCGAAAGCCGCAAAACTACTCGGTATAACGAGAAGGATGATATATACGAAATTGAAAAAATATGGTCTCGATACACGGGAGGATTAAGTATGCTTGCAAAAGATGGTGCAGCAGAAAAGAGCGATATAGAAAAAATCATTCCATCGCGGGAGCGTCTCGAAAAAGGAGCGGTGGCTATAATCGAATGTTTTCAAGAAATACCTTGCGACCCTTGTTATGCATCGTGTCCAAAAAATGCGATTAAGCCGTTCGACAATATCAACGATTTGCCGAAAATAGATTTCGACCTTTGCGATGGTTGTTCGCTGTGCGTAGCTTCCTGCCCTGGTCTCGCTATTTTTATAGTAGATTATACTTATAGTGAGGACAGAGCATTGTTAAAAATTCCGCACGAATTCGTTCCACTTCCGCAGAAAGATGAAACGGTAAAACTTTTGAACAGAAAAGGTGAAATCGTATGCGATGGACGAGTTGTTCGCGTGGTCAAATTCAGAGACAAAACGAATGTCGTATGGGTCGAAGTTCCAAAAGAACAAGCGATGGATGTCAGAGCGATTGCTCCAAATTCGTATATAATGGATAATCCATTGCGAAAATTGTCAAATTCTTAAAAAATCTATAGCTCATAAGAACAGGTTTTTTGCTATTTTTATGAAAAAATTTAACCTATTGAACTTGACAATACGAATAATAGTAATTTATTTTTTTTGAATTTTACAAATCGGAGGTCAAAATGGCTGTATATCATCTTAATACGCCCTTGAGTGAAGAGGATGTCAGGAAGTTGCATATCGGCGACGAGGTATATATTAGCGGGATAATTTACACCGCTCGCGATGCCGCCCATAAGCGGTTGTTGGATATGCTCGCTAATGGCGAGGAATTGCCATTTCCGCTCGATGGCTCCGTTATTTACTATGTCGGTCCCGCACCTGCACCTCCGGGGAAACCTATCGGTTCTGCTGGTCCTACTACGAGTTATCGTATGGATGCATATTCACCCACTCTTATAGCGAACGGACAAAGAGGAATGATAGGAAAGGGTCCTCGCAATCAAGATGTGGTGGAAGCTATGAAAAAATATGGTGCGGTGTATTTCGCCGCAACAGGCGGAGCAGCCGCACTTATTGCAAAAAGCATAAAGAAAGCCGAGGTCATAGCATTTCCAGAACTTATGTCCGAAGCCATTAGAAAACTCGAAGTGGAAGATTTTCCTGTTATAGTTGCTCAGGATTCCTATGGCGGAAATATGTTCGAGGAAGGTATGAAAAAATATCATAAAGACTAAACGATTGAAAATCTTAAAACAAGAGGTCTATGATGGAGGTTGTAATAAAAAAAGGCGATGCCGAACTTGAGCGTAAGATAATGGATATTTCAGGTGAGGATTTCTATCGGTGTTATCAGTGTGGCGAATGTTCTTCGGGCTGTCCATCGGCATTTCAGATGGATATTTTGCCGAATCAGATAAACGCTCTTTTGCAGGTCGGTGAATTCGATAAAGTTCTCGAATCGCAAACAATATGGCTTTGTGTCGCTTGTTTCGAGTGCGTGACGCGTTGCCCACACAATATAGATATAGCAAAAATAAACGAGGCATTACGCCAGATAAAAATCCGCAAGAATATAGATTTATTCAATATCTGGGACATCATAAAGAAGGAAACTTTCCCTACTGTGGCACTCGTTGCAAGTTTCAGGAAATTTACCGCATAGAACTATGGCAATAGAATTCGACACGATATACAATACGGACTGTATCGAAGGGATGAAAGAAATTCCCGACGGAACAATAGACCTTGTAATAACCGACCCACCATTTGCTATAGACTTTAAGGCGAAAAGGAATAATTACAACAGAACCGCATCGAAAGTTCTGGACGGCTATAACGAAATTCCTCGCGAAAAGTATTATGATTTCACAATGAGCTGGATGAAACAGGTATATAGAGTGCTTAAAGATTCTGGAAGTATGTTCGTTTTCTCTGG
>CAYRNI010000151.1:3225-4874 GCA_964425665.1 uncultured bacterium | reverse complement strand
TATGATAAAAGTCAAATCCTAATTTTTTCCCTATTAAACAAATCAGCATCAATATTTTGCACTCATCATAGAAATGCTGTTTCATTTGAAATCGTTTTCTGCTACCCCCTTATCGTTCCTTGGCTTGTCTGAAGTTCTGGATATTTTACTCGCGGGGTGTTTTATGTATCTCCTTCGGAATTATTGATTAGGGCAGGAAGCATCATTTCTGAGAGGATTGGCATATATGCTTAATCCTGTAATCACATCATTTTTCTACACGGAGCAAAATGGCAAAATTTCCGTAATAGCTCTCTGCTGACTTTTTGGAGTGGTTGCTCGAACGAGCGATAGCAAAAATAAAAGCGAACGACTTTTTGTTTTTTTGTGCTCGAATATGCCTCGTTAAATAATTAATTCCGATATCGTTCGACTAATTTTTCTATCACATTCGTTCTCATCGCTATATTATTTCGAGTTCTTTTCCGACCTTATGCAATTTTTCGAGAGCGAAGTTCAGGTCATCGTCGGTGTGAGTCGCCATAAACGAGAGGCGAATTAGCGATTGGTTCGGCTGGACAGCGGGCGGAACAACAGGATTGACGAAAACGCCTTCATCCTCGAGCATTTTGTTCATTTTTAGCACTGTTATGAAGCCGCCGACTATAATGGGTATGATCGGCGTTTCTGTCAGACCGATATCGAATCCCATAGATTTAATTTCATTCTGCATATATTTTGTGATTTCCCAGAGTCGTTCTCTTCGCCACGGTTCGGATTTTATTATTTCCAGTGCCTTTCGTGCGGCACCAACCGCTGCGGGTGGTGGGCTCGCAGAAAATATAAGCGCACGAGAATTATGCTGAAGATAATCTATGACATCTCGGCTGCTGGCAACAAATCCCCCGACGGATGCTAACGACTTGCTGAATGTTGCCATTATCAAATCGACTTTATCTGTGATACCGAAATGTGCGGCGGTGCCATCACCCTTTGGACCGAGAACACCGAATGCGTGAGCATCGTCGGACATAACCACCATATTGTATTTTTCAGCGAGTTGGACGATTTCTGGAAGTTTGGCGATATCGCCATCCATAGAGAACACACCATCTACGATTATCAATTTACCGACATCGAAAGGCAATTTTTTCAAAACAGTTTCGAGATGGTTCATATCGTTGTGCCGAAATCTAACCATCTCGCCATAAGCGAGCCGTGCACCATCTATAATCGAAGCGTGGTCGAGCTTATCCGTTATAACATACTCCCCCTTGCCCACGAGTGTGGAAATTACACCTTGATTGACCATAAACCCTGTGGAATATAGCAATGCCGATTCCTTCCCGACAAAATCGGCGAGTTCTTCCTCGAGTTCCTTATGAATAGTCAATGTTCCGTTGAGAAATCGCGAACCAGCGCATCCAGTTCCGTATTTTTTAACCGCATCGATTGCCGCCTCGACAACACGCGGGTCATCGGTAAGTCCCATATAACTATTGGAACCCATCATCAGAACTTTTTTCCCATCGGCGAGTTTAACCCAATTATGCTGACCCGTAGCGATAGGCCTGAAATATGGATAAAGCCCCAGCGATTTCACCTTATCGGCATCATCGAAATTCACGCATTTACCGAGCAAAGTTTTATTCATAAGTTCTCCTCTCTTA
>CAYRNI010000151.1:0-3125 GCA_964425665.1 uncultured bacterium | reverse complement strand
CAAAAATATAATAATTCGACTATTAAATCAAAATAATTTATGAAATATATTTGCATTTTGAATTTTAGAAAAAAATCTTGCCAATCGTTTTATGCAAATTATTTTCGATTATGAGGTGATTATAATGTCGTATTTGGTGTTGGCACGGAAATGGCGACCGCAAACTTTCGAGGATGTTATCGGGCAGGAGCATATCACGAAGACACTCGCGCGAGCAATAGATAGAGGTAGAATCGCTCACGCATATCTTTTCACCGGACCGCGTGGTATCGGCAAGACGACCACCGCTCGTATTCTCGCGAAGGCGTTGAATTGCCAAAATTCCGATAAGCCGACATCACATCCTTGCAATAGATGCACATCTTGCGTTGAAATAACAGATGGTCGTTCGCCGAATGTTCTTGAAATCGATGGTGCATCTCATCGTGGTATAGACGATGCGAGAGAGTTGCAAACGAATATCCAATACGCAACATCCGGAAGATACAAGGTCATCATTATCGACGAAGTTCATATGTTGACTAAAGAGGCGTTCAATTCGCTTTTGAAAACGCTTGAGGAACCGCCATCTAATGTTGTTTTCGTTTTCGCCACAACCGAGCCCGACCAAGTTCCACTGACGATAATTTCTCGCTGTCAAAGATTCGATTTTAGACGAGTATCGCCAAAACATATATCCGAGCATATAAAGAAAATCGCTTCATCCGAAAATTTCGAGATAACCGACGATGCGGCGGATTTCATCGCGATTCGCGCGGATGGTGCCGTTCGCGACTCGCTTTCTATGCTCGACCAGATATTTGCATCGGAGCCGGATAGAATCGATATCGAAACTGTGATGAATTTGCTCGGTGTCGTGCCTGCACAATCGTTTCAGAGGATTGCCGAATCTGTCGGCTCGAAAGAACCCTCCTCGGCATTGACCGAACTATCCGATTTGCTCGAACACGGAATCGACCCGCTCCAAATAGGCAAAGGTCTCGTAGAACATTTCCGAAACGCACTTATCGCCAAGTCGAACGCTATGGATAAAGATTATCCCAATTACGAGTTGTATGTTAAAATCGCATCGTCGAGGTCGTTGCAGGATTTGTTGAGAATTATGCGTGTTCTTACCGATGCTTACAATCGAATGCGTCGAAGCGACACACCGAGATATATCCTCGAGGAAACATTGATTTATCTTACTTTAATCGATGATGTTGTCGACATAGCCGATTTGGTGCGCTCTATTCAATCGGATGCGGATATGTCATCTCGCCGAGAAAAACCTTCACAATCGCAACAGATTCATACAAGAATATCGGAGGGTGAACGAGGTGGAATTTTCAAATCACAGAAGCAATCAACAGGAGATAAAAAAAGTGTCCCGATACCAGATAAAAACAAAGATGTAGAGAATTTGCCCACCGACCCGAAGGAAAGATTTTTAACTGTTCTGATGTCGATTCACAAAGCGATGGCAGGACTTTTGAAACACATAGAAATCAAATTGGACGACAAGCGGGTTCTTCTGATATTTCCCGATACTATGGAAACTGTTCGTGAAGAACTTTTAGTTAATTCGGAGCAACTGAAAATATTAAAGGAAAGTGCGTGGAAAGCATTCGGTCCAGAATTTGATATCGACCTCGTTCGAGAAATAAACGAATCCAGAACGAATCCACAAAGCGGAAAAAATAGAGACATCCCCGAGCAAGTCGAAGAAATATTAAATATATTTAATGCGAAATTGGAATCATAGTCAAACGAAATGAGGCGGATATGTTCGGTAAAGATTTTATTAAAAAATTTCAGCAGGCGCAGGAGGCTTTCGGTCATCTCGACGAGAAAGTTTCATCCATTCGAGTGGAGTTTTCTGCTGGCGGTGGGATGGTTACTGTAGTTATGAACGGCAAAAAGGAAATCTTAGACTTGAAAATATCGCCCGAGGTAGTCGACCCCAACGATGTGGAGATGCTTCAAGATTTGATTATCGCCGCTATCCGTGGAGCATCGGAAAAAGCCGAAGAAGAAATCAAGTCGAAGATGAGCGAGATTACAGACGAACTCGGAATCGATATTTCAAATCTCCCAATTGGATAAGAAAGCGAAAATGATAGAATAGAGTCTATATTCTAACATCTTGAGAAAAGATGAACAATATGTTATAATATATTTGAAATTCAGGAAATAAAATATACGATAAAGTTCTTCAGTGGATGTCTATTCCGTGAAGCATATATATCGAATGCTCGAGTGTTTTTAAAATCTCGGCTATATATTCTCTGACCGCTTTCGTGCTGCCGGGGAGCGTATATACGAGCGAGTTATTCATAACGCAGGCAATCGAGCGGCTTAAAAGAGCATTGGGTATTTCAGCACCATATTTCATTCTTATATAATCCATTATTCCTGGGATTATTTTATCGCACATAGAAGCGACGACATCGGGAGTTATATCGTGCGGACCTATTCCCGTTCCACCTGTCGTAAAAATCAAATCGACATCTTCGTCTCGGAATTTTTCGAGAAGATTACGCAACTTATTTTCATCGTCGGGGATGATAACTCGCTCGAAATCTGTGTGCCATCGTTTATCGGCGAAAAATTTTTCCAATAATTGCTGCACCATCGGACCGCTTTTATCTTCATACTCTCCTAAACTGGCTCTATCGCTCGATGTAATAATCTTGATTTTAAATTTATGTGGAATATATTGTATTTCATCATTTGCGCGGATAATACCACCTCGAACAACGCGAGCAAAAACACTTTCTCGTGGAGTTATATATTTCCCGACAAAATCGTAATTTCCCCAGTCTTCATCGCTAATTTTTTTCCCGATTTGAGTAATTTCGAGTTCAACACCGCCGATTCGCAATACATCGAGTATGGAAACCTTGCTATAATCTATTCCCTCGGTGGTAATGTTCTCAGCGAAATCGCCAGGACCGAATTGCCCATCGACCGTGCGGTTGAACCTATCGATGCTCTCGACCCCAAGCAAACTGACCTGCCTGTGCCATCTGCCAGAATGAGCATCGCCCACAATTCCATTTTCATCTAGTTCGATTTGCTCGACAGGATGTTTGATTGTGCCTTTACGCTCGGATATGTTGACCGAAATAATTTTGCCTGTTATT
>CAYRNI010000150.1:0-5098 GCA_964425665.1 uncultured bacterium | reverse complement strand
TAAAAGGTCAAAAAATAGTGATAAAACTAATTATTATTCAATAACTTGAAAATTTCGCAGAAGACTTAAATAAAAAAATAATTAAACAGGAGCAATATAATGCCGAGAAAGAAAAAAACAGAGGAGACGGAAGAGCCGAAGAAGAAAAGAACGACTCGCAAGAAAAAGGATGAAGAGAAAGATGAAGAGGTAGCAGAGGAAAAACCCAAGAAAAGAGGCAGAAAGAAAAAGGTCGAATCGGAGGAGGAAACTCCGAAGAAAACCGTCGCCGTCGAGGAAGAAGCAAAGGGTGTCGAGGAGAAAGTCGAGAAGAAACCTAAACGCAGGGGTAGGAAGAAAAAAGTCGAGAAAGAAATAGAGGAAGAGGAAAAATCGGAGGAAGTAGTCGAGGAGAAAGCCGAGGAAATCGAGGAAGTCACAAAAACTGCGGAGGAGGAAAAACCTGTCGAGAAAGTGGAAAAGACAGATGAAACACGCCCGACAGAACAAAAACGAGCTTATGGAAGAAACCACGATTACCGAAATGGAAATATTCTCGCGGATTACGAGAGGAGTTCTCGCGATGCAAATTTTGCCGGACGCAATAGAACAAGAATATATTTGCGAGATATTAAAAAGATGGATATCGACGAGTTACTGGAGCTCGCTGCGAAATACCGAATAGAAAATCCACAAGCGTTACGCAGGCAGGATTTGATTTTCAAGATACTCGCCGCCGAAATCGTCCATAAGAACGCAGAGATTTATGGCGAGGGTGTTATCGAGGTTCTTCCCGATGGCTACGGCTTTCTGCGACATCCCGAATACAATTATCTTCCCGGTCCGGATGACATCTATGTCTCGCCATCTCAGATTAAAAGATTTAATCTTCACACGGGCGACCTTATCTCTGGAATAATCCGTCCCCCAAAGGATACCGAGCGATTTTTCGCATTACTGCGAGTTGACCTCACCGATGGTGTGGACCCTGAAATCGCCAAGCACAAAATAATTTTCGATAACCTAACACCGCTTTATCCCGAGGAGAAATTCAAACTCGAACACGACCCGGAAGAGCAAACCACTCGAATTATGGACCTCTTCGTTCCCATCGGTAAGGGGCAGAGATGTCTCATCACATCGCCGCCTAAGGCGGGGAAAACTATAATGCTGCAAAAAATCGCGCGAGCACTCATCAGAAATCATCCCGAGGTTATGATACTCATTCTTCTCATCGATGAACGCCCCGAGGAAGTAACGGATATGAAAAGATTCATCGAGAAGGAATGTGCTCAGGTGGATAAAGTCCCCGAAATCGAGATAATTTCGTCCACATTCGACGAGAGCCCCGATAGGCACGCTCAGGTATCGAATCTCGTCGTCGAGCGGGCAAAAAGACAGGTCGAGCAGAAACGAGATGTGGTTATTCTGCTCGATTCTATCACGAGGCTCGCGAGAGCATACAACAATATAGCACCCCACAGCGGAAGAATTTTGACCGGTGGAGTGGATGCCTCGGCACTGTCGAAGCCGAAAAGATTTTTCGGTGCTGCAAGAAATATCGAGGAGGGCGGTTCGCTTACGATTATCGGCACGGCACTTATCGAAACGGGCTCGAAAATGGACGAGGTCATATTCGAGGAGTTCAAAGGAACGGGCAACGCAGAGGTTGTTCTCGATAGACGGCTTTCCGACAAGCGAATTTTTCCCGCTATGGATATCAATCGCTCGGGAACAAGGAAGGAAGAATTGCTACTCGAAAAAGACACATTGATGAGAGTTTGGCTTCTGCGGAAAATCTTATCGGAGCTCAATCCACTCGATGCTATGGAGTTTTTACTGAATAAAATGATTACTACCCGAACAAATGAGGAATTCCTTATGACGATGGCAGAATAGTCATCGAAGTAGAAGTATCTTGTGCCACTCGCTTTTACTTTTCATCAGGTAGATTCCTATGGGCATATTGTTCATATCGATTAGTTGAGTGAAATCGCCGATTTTCCTCCCGCGAATGTCGAACAATTCTATATTAGATGGCGGGTCGATGTATATGTATCTTCTTGTGGGGTTTGGATAAATTCTAAATTTTGTTTGCGGAGAAAACGATTCGCCGATTTTTGCCAGTGGTCCTGTGTATAGTGTGCCGAATTCAGCGAGATATTTCTGTGCCACTTCGTAATCGTGAATTATTATAACACATTCATTATTTGTATGGAAACCTGGGTCCGACCAGTTCATAGAGCCGGTCAGAACGAATGGGTCAGAAAGTGGATGACGACAATCGCCGAGCAGATATTTGCTATGTATAACTCCCGATGAAATCGTATCCGTAAAAATATATCCTGTCAATGTTGGATTCCAGTTGTAGATAGTATCTTCCCCATCATTTTCACCGAGCATATCGTAATATACATTATCACGATAGCCAAAAACTCCTCGTAAATCCATACCACGATAGTATAAATTCTTTAATGAATCGTCCATATCGCTGCTTCTCGTAAATCTATTTATGCAAAAGTATGCTTCATAGTTTATAGAGCTAATTCGTTCAAAAATCGAATCTTCATACTGCGTTTTTTGTGGAGAGAAATAGAGTTCACAAGCGATACCATCTCCTTCGAATATGTGCTGAATGACATCGGGAAAATCGGCGCAAAAATCCGATGAATCGGCATTTGGAATGTCCCCAGAAGAACCCCAGTAAATATCGAATTGACCTTCGAGAGCATAAGATATTTGATACCAGTGTATAACCAATGTGTTATTTGCATCGTTGAGTATGTTATCGACGGTCAGATTACTGCTCGAAACGATGGAAATATCGTTTGTCGTATCGCTGTCTCTACCATCCATAACGAAAAATTTGCAGTGCATATAGCCCGAGCCACCGCCGAATCTATCATCTATATGTGTGATTCCCCAAGCGGCGAGCGAATCGATAACTTCTTCATCATCGAAACCATCATCGGTAATAACTCGGAATTTAACTCCGCGTTCTATCGCCTGTCTTATTGCCGGCGATAAGAAGCCGAGCGAGGTATTATCCATATTATATATGCAGATGTCCACAGAATACTGGGCGCTGTCGATATATGTTGCCAACAGGCTGTCCAGACGCACATTCCAACCATCTGGCGGTATTCCGATGTGAAGTGTCGTATCCACATTTTTAGAGAAATAGACCTTTATGTCCTGAGCCTTTGCACTCGATTGAATAATTAGGATTGACGCAGTCCAAAAGAGCAGTATTTTACGATTTAGATGAAACATTTTCTAATCACAATTATAATTTCGAGTTTCTGTTTTATTTGGGGGCAGTCGGTTCAAAGTCCAGAGAAATCACAGGGCGAAACCGACACTATTTCAGAAACGCATTTTGCTCCAAACCCGACAGTGG
The DNA here is from genome assembly GCA_964425665.1 of uncultured bacterium. Taxonomy (GTDB): domain Bacteria; phylum UBP14; class UBA6098; order B30-G16; family B30-G16; genus JAGGZE01. The sequence goes on along the minus strand of CAYRNI010000150.1, from coordinate 1,719 downwards.
CGGCACTTCTATCCACTGCCATTCCCGGTGCTGGTCAAATTTACGACCGCGATTTCTGGCACGCTCCCATATTCATTCTCGCAGAATCGTATTGTCTCTGGCGCGCCTACGATTTCAATTCGCAGGCGGATAGCCTCTGGAATCTGCGAAATTCACTCGACCCCGAAAGCGCCGAATATAGTCAAACAGGAACAGAATTCGACCATTCCACCGCTAACAGAAATACTTACCTCTGGATATTCGCGGGTGTAAAATTTCTGGACATAGTCGATGCCTATGTCGGCGCACACCTTTTCAAATTTCAGGATAAAATGAACCCTCCGCTTTCGCTAAGCTTTGTTCCAACGGAAAATAGTGTCGAATTAACTTTTACTATACGCTTTTAATTTTTCTCTATATGATTGTCGCAATTTTTTCAGAAAATCCTGTGCGACGAGGGACTTATAATCCGCGAATGTCCACTCCATAGGAACGAATTTTTTCCCGCGCCACATAAGTTGCATATCGGCATAGACGCAATCGCCCAAATATATCCGATGCGAAAAGTCTTTGAACGATGCGAGAATAACTTTCGCCTCGCTGATATACCCCGGGTCGAGATTGATTCTTCGATTGCCATTTTGTGCTAAACTATTCTCGATTTCTGTGCAATCCCATTTCAGACGAATCAAATCCTCGGGCGGATGCAAATCCGCGAGCGCCACCCAGAATCGAACCAGATTTTCGCCCATCTCCGACCTGTAATAATCGGTGAACTTATCGAAATCGGTTCTATCGGACATCATTTCGATTTCGCCCCATTTCTCGCACAGCGATTTTTTAGCGATTTCCCAAAGTCTTTCATCGGCGGTAAGCACACCCACGAAAAATTGAACGGGATAGTGTTCTTTTGGTATCGCCATTTTTACCTCTTTTGCTCGGACATTTCGACGACTTTCTCCACTGCTTCATAATAGATTGCGCCAGCACGAACCAATTTTATATCGGGATAATTGGACACATCGACCATAGTCGATGGCGGTCCCGAAAGCTCGATATCGGGAAATACGAAAATGCCATCGACATCCTCCTCGAACTGTGCGATGATGTCCATCGGTTTCGTCATCGGTTTCTGGGAGTTGAAATTCACGCTGGTCGATGTCATCGGCTCGCCGAGTATATCCAACACGACATCGGCGAACCAGGACTGGCTGATTCTGAATGCGATTTTACCATCCTCGATAAGTTCGGCAGAGAGTTTCGCATCGGCTTTCGGTTCGGCGAGAAGTGTTAATGGTCCGGGCTCGAAAGCATCTATTATCGGTGTAAATCTTTCGTAGTTTTTTACGAATTTTTCGAGCCAATCGAGTTTCAGTAGAATAATCTGCGGTTTGTCCGCCGGGCGATTTTTTATTTTGTTCAGCCGCCGAATGCCATCGGAGTTGCTCGCCAACGCACTGAAACCATACAGCGTATCCGCAGGGAAAATGATAACTCCGCCTGTTCGCAAAATTTCTGCCGCCTCGTAAGCGGGTGCTTTTTCCAGACCATCGAGTCCTATGTATCTTATCGATGCCACATTAAAATATATATGTGATTCCGACTGAAAAGTCCAATTTTTTTCGAGTAGATTGTTCGGAATGTTGGCGTCAAGTTAGAAAGTTTACAGTCCGCCTTTTCTGTGTTGTCTTTTGTTTATCTGGTCGATATTAGATGGTGGGATGGAATCTGTTGGGCTTC
>CAYRNI010000149.1:0-5201 GCA_964425665.1 uncultured bacterium | reverse complement strand
GCAGATGAAAAATCCCGAATTGATTCCACAAAAAATCAAGGACGAACTGAAGAATATAGGTTTGTGGGATGTTCACCCGAGAAATCTTTTCAGAATAACTTGGAAAAATGAACCTGTGCCTTTTGGCGGTGGTTTCGATGGCGTCAACTATATGGTGCTTCCATCGGAACTAACAGGTGTGGATGCGAAAATAATCGCGCTCGTCGGCAAATGGTTTCCCACAGGAGCTCATAAGGTCGGTGCCACATTCGGTTGTCTCGCACCGAGATTGATTACAGGTCAGTTCGACCCCACGAGGCAAAAAGCCGTTTGGCCATCTACAGGAAATTATTGCCGAGGCGGAGCTTATGTTGCTGCTTTGCTTGCTTGCGAATCTGTAGCGATTTTGCCCGAGGAAATGTCCCGCGAAAGATTCGAATGGCTCGAATCTGTCGCCGGGGAAATTATTGCAACCCCAGGATGCGAAAGCAATGTCAAGGAAATTTTCGACAAATGCTGGGAATTGAAAAAGACCCGCGACGACATCGTTATTTTCAACCAGTTCGACGAGTTCGGCAATCATCTTTGGCACTACGAAGTCACGGGCAATGCGATGAAAGAGGTTCTCGATGCAGAAATGGGAGAAAACGACAATTATTCGGGCGTCGTTCTATCGTCTGGCTCATCTGGGACACTCGGCTGCGGAGATTTTCTCAAGGAAATTTATCCCACATCGAAAATCGCTGTCGGTGAGGCTCTGCAATGCCCTACCCTCCTGCTGAACGGTTTCGGTGGACATAGAATCGAGGGTATCGGCGACAAGCATGTCCCGTGGATTCACAACCTTCGCCATACCGATATGGTAATCGCTGTCGACGACGAATACACGATGCGACTTATACGACTTTTCAATGAACCCATCGGAAGAAAATATCTAAAATCGCAAGGTGTGGCAGAAGAAATCGTCGATAATCTCGATTTATTGGGAATATCATCTGTTGGAAATCTGCTCGCGGCAATAAAATATGCAAAATACTACGAACTTACAGAGAACGATTATGTCCTCACAGTTTTCACCGATTCGATGGAACTGTATGCCTCTCGTCTGCGGGAACTTCACGAGGAAAAAGGTGCATACACAGAAATCGATGCGGGACGCGATTTCGAATTGATAAAAAATATATCCATCGATTATATGCTCGAACTGAACTATTACGACAAAAAACGGATTCATAATCTCAAATATTACACTTGGATTGAACAGCAGGGAAAAGAATTATCCGAATTAAATGCACAATGGTTCGATAAAAACTACTGGAAGAAAGTTCACGAACTCGTTCCTCAAATAGATGAATTAGTAGTCGAATTTAATAAAAAAGTCGGGCTAATTTAAAACAAGACCGCAAAAATGGAATTTTTAGCACAACAGCCGATAGACCCACTCGAACACTCGCTAAATGTTCTGGAATTTCACAAAATTTTAGGACACATAGCGGAAAAATGTCTATCCGATTCTGCACGCAATTTTATTCTGAATTTAAAACCATCGACCGATGAAGAAAGCATCAGGATTCGTGGGGAACTTATAGAGGAAATTCGGCAACTTCTCGCAGCGAGCGGTCAGCCGGAACTCGCGGGGCTTTCCGACCCTGAGCCATCTATCGATAAGGCGAGCAAAGAGGGAATACTCGCTGAATCTGAACTCTGGCAAATAGCACAGGCGAGCATAATTTCCCACCGTTTGAGAAAAATCGCCAACGATAGCGAAAAATATCCTCGATTGCGTTCGCTCCTCGATGGTCTCGATGATACTGTTTCTGTCCATTCCAATATCGTCAAGTTCATCGAACCGCCCGGAATATTCAAGGAAGATGCATCCGAAAGATTGACCCAACTGCGTATCGCAAAGAAGGAAATCCACGATAAGTTGCAGAACAAATTGCAGAGTATGCTCGAAGATGACAGGTATAAAGATTACTGGCAGGAGCCATTGATAACGATTCGCAACGAGCGGTTCGTTCTTCCGCTGAAAGCCGAACACAAGCAGCATATTCCCAGCGTGATTCACGACCGTTCGGCGACAGGCGCGACATTGTTTATCGAACCCATCGAGATGATTCCACTAAATAACCAACTTCGGGAACTCGAACTCGAAGAGCGAGCCGAAAAACTGCGAATTCTACGCAGCCTATCGGGAATCGTGTCCGCATACGCTAATCAACTTCTCTCAAATATTCAGATACTTCACCAACTCGATTATCTTGTGGCAATCGCTCGTTTCGCCGAGCAAATCGGTGCAAATTCTATATCCGTATCGAGAGAAAATCCGCTCGTTATCGTCGGGGCGAGACATCCGCTTCTCATATTGGAAAAAGGACTGCATAATGTAGTTCCGCTCGATATCGAACTGACTCCGCAGGTTCACGGTGTAATCATCACAGGACCGAATATGGGCGGAAAAACTGTCGCACTGAAAACAATCGGGCTCATATGTGCGATGTCCGCCTGTGGAATTCCTGTCCCCGCCAATTCACGAACGCAAGTGCCATTGTTCTCCAAATACTTCGCGGACATCGGCGACGAACAATCTGTCGAGGCGAGCATTTCATCGTTTGCGAGCCATATATTTCATTACAAACTCGCAGCGGAAAATGCCGACGAACACAGTCTCGTTCTCTTCGACGAGCTCGGCAGCGCCACAGACCCGCAGGAGGGAACTCCGATTTCGTGGGCATTGATGGAGCATCTGCTCGACAGGAAAGCGACGGTTATCGCGAATACTCATCTCGGCGGATTGCTCGGGCTGGCAACTACTCGCGACGATATCGAGAACGCAGCGATGGAATTCGACCAGAACAAAATGGAGCCGACATATCGTCTACTGGTCGGTGTTCCGGGGAGGAGTTGGGCGGTGGAAATCGCTAAAATGCTCGGTTTCCCCGATGAAATTCTCGAACACGCAATCGAACTATACAAGGGCGGAACCGCTCTCGATGAAATCATATCGGAACTTCAGCACAAACTCGCCGATGTCGAGGATAATCGCAAAAGAATTCTCGACGAGCGAGCCGATATAGCAAAAAAGCGGGAATTTTTAGAAGCGTTGATTTCATCGAACCAGATAAAGGAAAAGGAACTGGAAAGACTTCGCAAGTCATACGAGGAGCAAAGAGATACTCGAATATTGGCGGCACTCGAAAGAGAATTGGAAAAAATTCAGAGCGAATGGAATTCGATAATCTCCGAGAAACCACCCGAACCGAAAAAGCGTCAGAGAGGTGATGAATTCATCTCTCGGCTGAAAAAAAGGATAAAGGAATCCGAGCGGAAATTCGCTCGCAATAGAGGTAAGCCGAAAGAACTTCGCAAGGGCGATAGAATTTTCATCTATCGACTGCACAAATGGGGCGATGTTTTGGACCCCACCGATGAAAGTGGCTATGTCCGCGTTCTTGTGGGCAATCTGCCGATGAGAATTCATTCGAGCAGTGTCGATACCGAGACGGAATACGAGCGAAAGAAACGAAATAAGAGGAAAAATCGCAGAACAGGCGGTATCAATTACGAAAAGCGTAAAGTTCCGCCAAAAATAGATGTCCGTGGGCTCACACCAGACGATGCCTGGGACAAAATCGACCATATCCTCGACGATGCTATCTCATCGGGCGATGCCAAAGAAATTTTGATTATCCACGGCAAGGGCAAAGGCACTCTGCGGAGGATGATACGGGATAAACTCCATTCCGATAAACGCATCTCGCAATTGAAACTCCCCGACCAAAGAGATGGCGGAGATGGCGCAACTATCGCAGTTGTGGAAAAAGAATAGAATAATACTTTCATTGAAAACAAACGCCAAAAAATCGGAAGTAAAAACATCACTCAGCAAGAATTGTTTCTCGGGGGAAGAAATTTCTTTTCCACCTTGCCAAAAATCTTTATTATTGCTAAAAGCATATATCATTGCTAAATTTTGAAACATATAACTGATTGACCTAAAAATTAACTTTGGAATACAATATTTAATTGCGATTTGGATAAAATCGTCGATGCGTTTATCGAATTTGCGAAAAAAGAAGATTTTAGTTTTTATAAGAAATAAATTTATTATTTTTTTGCTATGGACGACAAAACAAAAAATATACTCGCCTATCTTCTGGATTTTCTGCATGAGAAAGACTACGATTGCAGAACCAATGTGACTTATATTACCAAGTTACTATATATGATAGAACTCTATCATTATAGGAGAACTGGAGAAAGATTAACAGACTTGACTTGGAAATTCTGGCATTTTGGGCCTTATGCAGAAGAAATCGAAAATGTGAAAAGAACAGAACATGGAATATTAACCACATTTTTTAAGTTTGACCGCCCTAGTTTACCTTCCAAACCGCAAAACAACTTAGATCCCCAAATAAAAGGTGATATTGAACGGGTGATTGAAGATTTTGCCCATATGCCGCTACCGAATCTCCTTGATTTTGTTTATTTTGAAACTGAACCAATGCAGAATGCTAAAAGAAGAGGTGATTTTCTTGATTTCAAAACAATCAAAAAGAAAGAAAAAATTCAACTTGTTGTTGATAAAAAAGAATTCATGGAGGCTAAAAAAAGATTTATTAAACAAGCAAAAAGGGACTTGGAAATGGGCAAATATACCAAAACTTTACCACCCATAGTTATTAAAAGACCTTATGAAGAAAATGAAGATCCTTATTATAGTTGGAATATTAATAAAATCATAAATAGTGAGATATTGATTGAAGATGACTGATTTTAAAAAAGATATATCTAAATTTATTATTGATTATTGCGAGGGCTTTTTTAAAGATATTACAGATCATAATATTGCAAAGAACTTTTCTAAAGGTCAAATTGTAAGAACAATACCTACATATCCAGTCAAAAATGGGGAAATTTATGCACTTAGAAGTATAGAAGGCGAGGAAAATGACGATTTTCATCTTCATAGATTCAGGCTTTCTCAATATAATGATTATAATTCTCTTTCAAAAGACTGCATGGGAACAAGAATTCATGATATTGGCTTAAAAAGTAATGAGTGCTTATTGGTAATGAAAACAAAAACTAGAATAGCAATATTTATTAGAGAGATAAAAATTGTATATAAAAACTCTATTGGAGAATATGCTATAGTAATTCCAATTTTTAATTTAAAAAACGAAGATGACAGCACAATAAAGAAAATTTCATGTTTT
>CAYRNI010000148.1:0-5316 GCA_964425665.1 uncultured bacterium | reverse complement strand
TCCCACCATTGTTTTGTTCGTTCCCATCGCTGTTGTGCTTCCTGCTCGGAGAGTTTATATCGACGCATAAGGTAATCGATTGGCGTTGCGAGTTTATGCTCGAACATAAATTTCCACTCGGCGACCTCCTCCGATGTCGGTTTCGGCAGTGAAATGTCGTTGACCGAAACTTGAAGATGAACATCGTCGGGAAATTTTACCCCTCGGAACGGATGCCCTGCTGGAAGATATGGCGAATGGTAGTTCCACACCCGTTTGATGATTTCGAACATCTCTTCCTCTCCATCCTCGTAGAATGGCAGTTCATTCTCGCGCGATTCGAGAAGTTTTAGGTTTTCCATAACTATTGCGAAACCCGATTTTGCCTCGCCTTGAAGCGAGAAATCCGCGGAGCCGATTCCATAGGCACGGAATATTCTGATGATTTCATTTTCGATGAGTTTAATCAATTCGCCGATTTGCGGATTCGGCGTCTCGAAATGGAAATCGGGTTCGCCCTGTTCACTTACGGAGCCGAGCGGAACGATAATCGGTTTCCCCGGTGAAATCGTGATTTTCTCGGGTCCGCGATAACCGATTAGAACCGGCACAGAGAAACTTTGCATTTTAACCAGATAGTTCAATTGTGTCAGTTTTATATTGATATTGTCCTGAGCGATAATCAAATCGTCGCCGCCCTCGACGAAGAAATTGTCCAGCGGAACTTGATTCGTGAACCTGACGAACGGAAGCAATCCGTATGGATTTATACCATCTGGGTTCGCTGGATTATCGAGTATTTCGCCGTTTGGTGAAATGCGGAGATACCTTTCATCGTCCCAGTAGTGAATCACGATTTGTAGCGATTTCGATTGCCCGTAGTTCTCGATATATGTTTGAGTTGCAGGGCGTATGTATGAGATAGCGTTCGCTTGTGTAGGGTCGTCGTCATCCTGAACTATATCAACGAGGTTCGGCGTTATTATATCGAGTCTTATCGAATTGTTCCTGAACGATGGCTTTACTAAAACTGTCCCGCAAAGGTTCACCATCCTGTTGACAGTTTTCATAACGGCATCGTAGCGTGATGTGTTCTGAATGTTCTGCCATAGTTCGAAAAGTTTCGGCTCGATTTCCTCGCCATCGTTTCGGATTAATGTTCTTCTCGCACCGGAGCGATATACCATCGATGTTTCATTTATAATAGGTTTTACGATATTGAAAAAATGTGGCTGAATCGCCAGCGGGTCGGCGTGAGTGAACTGCTCCGATATGAGTTCGAGAAGATATGGAAGTTGGTTATCCCGATAGTAATCCAATCGCTTTTCGATATTTTGTTTGAAATCCTCCGCCGCCGCACGACGAGATGCGAGCAGAAGATTTCGTATAGTTTGTTCGATAGGAGTCATATTTTCCTCCCTGATGTTGTTGCATTTGTCTAATATTTTGTTATATTTTGTCTAATTGGTATAGTGTTTGGAAAGGAGATATTATGAGAAAAGCACTCCTTTGTATGTTTTTGATTTTCGGTGCGGTATTTTCTCAGAATGTTGATGTCTCGAAATTTGAATCCATTCTCGGAAATCGCACCGTAGGGTCCCCGAATGCGCAGATGCCATTTTTCAATAATTCCGCCGCGATATCTTTCCAGAAACATAAAGGAATAGCGTTGTATAATTCGCTCGATTCGAAATTGTGGTTCGTGAATTTGACACTTATAGGTATAAGCACAGGATTACTCGTCGATGGTGGAAAAACTGAAAAATTTTATTTAGCATCATCGCACAGATTCAAAAAAATCTCGATTGGTGCATCTATGCAGAAAGGTTTTCACGATTTTTCAGGATACGACAGATACAGTTTGAGTATAGGCGCCGATTTAAAATATCTATTCGCGGGTGCGAGATTAAACGACATAAGCGTCGTCAGGTATTCCAACGGTTTCTCGGATATAGGTATCGGGTTTTCCTCGAATGCTCTGTGGCATAAGTTAAATATTTTCGGCGATATCGATATATCCGCCGGGAACGAATCGTTCGCAAAAAATGTATATTTCTCGGCGGGTCTTGATTTTAACATACTGAATCGAGGCGAAATTTTCTGCAAATACGACAGCAAAATTAATGGTATCAGCATAGGATTGACATATTGCTATGGGCTTCTTTCGTCGTCGCTTCTGGGAAATTATGGAACTGGCGATTACGGTAAGAATTATACAGGTTCCGCTATCGGTTTCGAGTTCTCTAATAGAAGCCATAAGATGAAATTTTCACAAGATTTGAAAAGCAAAGATTATATGAAAAATCTTCGCAAACATTGGAAGATAAATGCCGACGAACCATCTATTGTCATTAAAAAACTTTCTGTGAAATGTCCTAAAAGTTTCGGCTTTCTGAAGAATGAAAATATATCCACTTATTCCGAAATGCGTCGTGAAATCGAGAATAAGTTTTACACTCTGAGATTCGATGTGGGCGAACTCTCGGGTGGAAATAACTATCTTTCAGCAGGACCGAATAGAATTGTTAGAGTTCAATCTGTTATCGATACCTCAAAATATCCTATTATCTCGGTTTCTGCGGTGGTGACCGATACGGCGGGGAATTTTATCTCAGGTCTGACCGCCGACGATTTCAGTTTCCCGGGCGATTCAATCGAGATTATCTCCGCCAGAGAAATCGATTCCACTTTCGATGTTCCTGTGGATATAGTTTTCGTCCTCGACGAATCGGGCAGTATGTTCGATGACATAAAGAGTTTGAGGAAAAATATTCATAACTTCGCTGAAAAACTCGATAACTCCGGTATAGATTATCGACTCGGTCTCGTCACATTCGGGAATAAAGTCGACCATATATTTCGTCCCGTTTCCGATGTCGATGCTTTCGATTATTGGTTGTCGAAACCGTTAAAAGGTGGTTTTCGCGAGGTCGATGAGGATGCCATAGTCAGAGCGAGCAAAGTTCGTTTCCGCAAGAACGCACAGAAATTGATTATTCTCGCCACCGACGAGTATATTTTTCAAGGAAATAGCCACCATAACGACTGCGATGTAATTTCCGCTCTGTTCGACAACGGTATAAATTTTTATGAGATTATAAATCCTTTCCAAGCCGATGGCATTTTCTTAACCTGGCTTACATTCGGGCGGACATACTATTTGGATGAGGATATTTCCTCTATTCTCGATGATATTGGGAAAAATCTTCGCCAGAAATACATAATAACATATCGCACGAAAGTTCCGCAGGACAAACTGGCGAAATATGTATCCGAACCGCCGGGTGAAAATATCGCTATCGTATCCGGAAAAGTAACGGATGTATATGGAAAACCGATTCAGGCGGAAATTGTCTGGCAGAATCTCGAAACAGGAAAACCTGTGAAAAAATTGAAAAATGCAAAGGATACGGGAACATACCAAGTCGAACTGCAATTTGGAAATAAATATGGTTTCTATGCCGAAAGCGATGGCTACTATTCGATTTCTGGCAATATAGATTTGACAGATGAAAAAGGCACACGATATATCCATCAGGACATAGTTATGACTCCTGTAAAAGATATTCTCAAAGGCAAGGCGAGTGTTGTTCTTAAAAACATATTTTTCAAGTTCGATTCGGATAGTCTTTTGCCAGAATCGTTTTCCGAACTGAACCGACTGGTAGAATTTATGAAAAAGCATCCCGAAATAGATATCGAAATCGCCGGGCATACGGATAGTATCGGTGCCGAGGATTACAATATGGACCTCTCTCGCCGAAGAGCGAACTCTGTGAAAAATTATCTTATCTCGCAGGGGATAGATTCGAAAAGGCTTATCGCCCGCGGCTACGGTGAATCTCGCCCGATTGCTGATAACGGAACGCCCGAGGGAAGAGCGATGAACCGCCGTGTCGAATTCAAGGTGGTGAAGTGAAAATTCTTATATCGTCCATTCTTTTTTCCTATCTGTTAGTGCTGTTATCAAATATCGCACCGCGTCCATCGTGTGGTCGTGAATATTATCCTTTTCGGGAAGTTCGGATGCTATACCCTTTGCATTTTCAGGATAATGATACCCGCGAAAATCCGATATCAACCTTTCGCAGTGCGGGTCGACGAAAAGATGAGGTTCGCCCTCTGCCGAAAGTATTTTCGCTCTGACATCGAATATTCCTCTGACTATCGAACCCCCTACTGTCCGAATATTTCTTATTCCCTCGTCGCCGAGGATATCGATTATAGCGAGTCCACCAGATTCCTGCCGAGATTGTGATGCCTCGAAACCCGTTATTATTTCCCTTATCATCCCTATCGGAATTTTGGATTTAAAAATTTTCCCCGATGGCAATCTAACTTTTTCGCCTCGAATTATTTTTGCAATCGCATCTGGCGTCAGGAACGATTCGACTACCTCGTCGAAGAGCATTATGTTATTTTCTTGGTCGACCTGTGCCCAGACGAGTGCTGTTGGATGTCGCCAGCCGAAATCCGCGGCGATATAAGTGGGCAGGTCTGCGTGGGGCACGATTGGGACTATGTTTCTCTCCCCGAAATCGTCGTAGACCTGCCCGAGGTAGGCTTCAAATGAGGCTTCATATTGCTGGCGGAAAAATTTGCTATCTAATATTTTTTTGGCACGCTCGATTTCTGCTGGGTCGATTAGCGGATTGTCCGAAGTTTTTGCGAAAACCGATGAAATCTCGCCCGATTTCACGAGCTCGTAGACCCAATTGTGTCCGTTCGGAGTCGTCGTGATGAAACCATATCCTCTCGTGGAAATCACGCGGGACATCATAATATCCCAAACTCTGCGGGGAAGTGTCGCCGCTTCATCTATGTGAAACCAATGAAGCGTCAATCCGTAGAGTCTTTCTGGGATTTCGGCGGAGCGAAAAAGCACTACTGAACCATTTTTCAGCCAGAGTTTATGCTCGGAGCGGGAATATTTTTTTACAAATTTCGCGGGCAAAAGTTCCTGCCAGAGTGGTATCAGAACATCGCGAATCATCGGATATGTCGGAGCGATGACCGCACCGATACTTTTTCTCCGGCGGGCGAATTTTATGCCTTTAACAGTCCCAGCGAAACTTTTTCCACTTCGCACTCCGCCGATGAACGCTGAAAACCTATCGGATATATTTATAAATTGACCTTGCTTAAATGATAATTTATATTTCATAAGAGATTAAAAGGGGAAACTATGATTTTTCGATTTTTAAGTTTGTTCAATCCGTTTCGGCGAAGGTTGAGAAAAAAACGATATTGGGATTTGAAAGAGCTCGCCGAAAAGCAAAAACTCATCCGCGATGAGGATGTTCCCGATGAAACAAGCGATGACGCGGATGAAAATAA
>CAYRNI010000147.1:0-5362 GCA_964425665.1 uncultured bacterium | reverse complement strand
TGTCTTTTGTTTATCTGGTCGATATTAGATGGTGGGATGGAATCTGTTGGGCTTCGTCGCCGAATGTTCTTCAATTTCGTGCTGTCCTCTGGCGAGTGCGAAAGTGGACAATATTTATCGGGAACTGGATTTTTCCGAAGGAATACTTCGTGCACAACCTCGGGACATCGCTGAGTGGCGAGCAGACCAGATTCTTTGCAGATATTTAAAAATATAACCTGGTCGTATGGAATATCGAAATCGTCATCGGGAGTTGGAGCTTTCGGATAGTATGTTAGCATAAGTTTTGTCCAGATTGGTAGAGCGGCGCGAGAACCTGTCATACCCTCGCCGATTGGAGTCAAATCATTATACCCGACGCAGACGCCAGCGGTGATTTTTTTAGTGAAACCGATGAACCAGGCATCGGTATAGTCGTTTGTGGTCCCTGTTTTTCCGCCCGCGGGATGTAAGAAACCGAACATTCGAGCCGCATAACCCGTTCCGTGGTCGATAACAGATTGCAGCATAGATGTCATAACATAGGCGGTGCCTTTCGATAGAACCTCTTTCTTTCGAGTTTTACCCTCGAAAATAACCGTGCCATCCCGATTGACGATTTTGTCTATATATACTGGCGTGATTTTCACTCCGCCATTAGGGAAAACCGAATAGGCGACTACCATATCCCAAAGTTTCACTCCGCTCGAACCCATAGCGACAGAAAGCACCGGGTCTAACGGCGTGGTGATACCGAGCCCTCGAGCGTATTTTATTACATTAGCCGGACCGACTTTTTCGCACAGCCGAATAGTGGCGAGATTCCTCGATTTTTGCAATGCTTCTCGAAGTGTAATTCTTCCGAGATATTTGTGGTCATAATTATGTGGCCGCCAGATTTTCCCGCCCTCCATAGGCCATATACCGGGCGTGTCATCTATCAAATCCGATGGCTGCCAGCTGTTATCGATTGCGGCGGTATATACGAATGGCTTAAACGCCGAACCCGGCTGACGAATCGCCTGCGTAACGCGATTGAATTGATTCTGCTGAAAATTCTTTCCACCAATCATAACGAGAATTCTGCCAGTTTGATTTTCTATTGCAAAAACACCGCCCTGAATTTCTTTCCAGCGACGAACCGTATCACCGACGGTGCTATCGAACACAACCTCCGTATAAACAGGGTCGTTCGGGAAATGAGTAACTTGAACTCTCCGTTCGAGTTGCTTCAATCTATTTCGCATCGTATCGAGTGTCGTTTTCGTCAGATAATAATCGAGCGTAGTGTGAATCGTTGCACCCTGAGTGTAAATCCAATCTCCGCCGTATCTATCCGCAAGTTTCCGCCTGACAAAATCGACAAAATAAGGCGCTTTCCATTTTTTTCCGCTGACTTTTTCCTTCAAATCGAACGGTATCGCACAAAGCGAATCGAGGTCCTTAGAATCGACGGGACAGACATCGGACATAAAATCCGATTGTGCCATAAGTTTGAGGACGATATTTCGTCTCCTGATAGCACGCTCCTTTTTCCTCAAATAATAGGACGGACCCCTCAAAATTCCCGCTAAAAGAGCGGATTCATCGGCTGTCAATTCGGATGCGTTCTTGCCGAAAAAATATTGCGCCGCAGATTGCACACCATAGCAGCCTTTACCCATATACACTTGATTTACATATAGTTCGAGCAGTTCGGATTTAGAATACTTGTGTTCGAGCCGGATTGCAGTGAGCGCCTCCTTTATCTTGCGGACAAGAACTTTCTGCCTCGTCAAGAATAGATTTCTCGCGAGTTGCTGAGTAATCGTGCTCCCACCCTGAACGATTCTGCCAGATTTGAGGTTCGCTATCACCGCTCCGAAAATTCTGAACGGGTCGAGTCCCCAGTGCTTGAAAAACCTCTTATCCTCGGTGTCCATAAGCGCCTTGATGAAACAAGGAGAAACATCGTCGAGGGATACCCATATTCTTCTCTCGCCGGCAAAATCCGCCAGCAAAACGCCATCCGACGAATACATTCGGCTGACCAATGGTGGCTGGTATTCTTCGAGTTGCTCCGGGTCGGGTAGTTCGGGAAGATACAAAACATAGACGACAAACAGCAGAACCGATGGTAAAATTATCCCGAGCAGGAAACCGAATATCGCCGAAATCGATGCGATTTGCCAACTGAATGGTCTCCGAACAGCGATGGCAACCTTTTTCAGATGTTCTTTCGTTCCATTCATTTACTTTCGCTTTTTATATGCTGAACCGATATCGAATCGGTAGAATGCCTTCTCGAATTTGATTTGCTTCACCACAGAATATGCTTTTTTGCTCGCCGATGCAAAAGTTTTGCCGATACCGACAACATTTAAAACACGACCGCCGTTGGTGATAATCGAATCGCCTCGCTGCGCCGTGCCGGCGTGAAATATTACCACATCTTTATCGTTGTCGGCAGAGTCCAAACCTGTTATTGGGTAGCCTTTCTTATATCTTTTGGGGTATCCGCTCGATGCCATAACCACGCAGACACTTTTTCTATCATCCCATTCCATATCGGCTTCGAGTATTTTTCCCTCGACGGCGAACAGCATCATTTCCAACAGGTCGGATTTTAAGAGTGGCATAATCGTCTGTGTTTCGGGGTCGCCGAACCGACAGTTGAATTCGAGAACTTTCGGACCGCTGTCGGTTATCATAAGTCCGGCGTATAAAATCCCTTTGAATGGCGAGCCGAGATATTTTAACCCTTCGAGCGTCGGAGTGATAATTTCGTCCATAGTGATTTGTTTGATTTCCTCGTCGAAAAGCGGGTGCGGAGCGATTGCTCCCATTCCGCCGGTGTTCGGACCTTTATCGCCGTCATAGGCTCGTTTATAATCCTGAGATGGTAAAAGAATCATAGCATTATCGCCGTCGGTCATCGCGAAGACAGATATTTCGGTGCCTTCGAGAAACTCCTCTATTACCACGGTTTTTCCCGAATCTCCCCAGGTTCTTTCAATCATCATATGGACAATAGCGTCTCTGGCTTCCTCGATATTTTTTGCGACCACGGAGCCTTTACCACCTGCGAGACCATCGGTTTTTATGACTATGGGGAATTCGTGTTCCTCGACAAATCTTATCGCCTGCTCTGCATCATCGTAAATGACGAATGCTGCGGTGGGAATATGCGATTTTTTCATAAATTGTTTTGCGAACACTTTGCTCGTCTCGATTTTAGCAGCGGCTTGCGTTGGACCGAATACTGCGAGTCCTCGATGAGCGAAATAATCCGTAATTCCATCGGCGAGCGGAATCTCAGGACCGACGACCGTAAGGTCGATATTGTTATGCTCGGCGAAATTCGCGAGTCCTCTAATATCGTCCTGTGGAATATCGACAGTTTTTGCAATACTTGCTATTCCAGCGTTGCCGGGTGCGACAAAAAGTTCGTCGATATATTTGCTCTGCGATATTTTCCAAGCGAGAGCGTGCTCTCTTCCGCCACCGCCTACTATTAAAACATTCATAGCATCTCCTTAGATTTATTTTCAAATAAAAATAAAAAAAATAAATGAATTGTCGAGACAAAACTTCATAGGCAAAAATATTTAATTATAATTTGAATAAAGTAAAGAGTTAATTATAATGAATATAATAGTATATTCAGATGGTTTCGATTCATTGAAAGGAAGGTTTAAAATGCGAAATACAACGATTGAACAATCTCGATTGCATCGGGATTGTATGAAAACAAGAGGTATTTCCCCCTCGTTCACCATTTTTGCGATTACACTAATGTTTCTTGCGAGTGTGTGCCTTGCCCAGACGGCAAATATCGAGGTCTTTCGAGATTCGGTAATCGGTGAGGTAAGTCCATATTTATTCGGTTCGGGGGATGAGATGAGTGAAAACCTTTCACAGGAGGGGGTCGATAGTCTGGTTTCATTTATCGGCATTCCACTTTTGCGAATGGGCGGCATTAGCGCGGAATACCTCGACTGGGAAGCCAATGATTGTAATGGCTTATGGCATATAGATGTAGATACTATTATGATTATCGATACACTCGATTTCGGTATAGATAGTTTGCTCCAATTCTGTGAACGGGTCGGTGTAGAACCGATATTAACAGTCAATTTTCAGATAAATAACCCCGCCAATGCGGCAAGAATGGTCGAATATTGTAATGGTGATATCGGCACGCCGATGGGAGCGGTCAGAGCTGCACGAGGTCATCCCGAACCATATAATGTCGTGCGATGGTGCATAGGAAACGAACCCGATATTTCAAGTGCTGTTTTATCCACACCGTGGGGTGATTGGACTTTTTATCGCCATTTTGGAATTCCATTCGAGGATTGGTCGTTGACCGATTCGAGCTTTGTTTCCGTAGCGGATTATAGTGCTCTCGTCGGTGAATATATAGACTCTATGCGTGCTCATTCACCTATTCCGCTGGAAATTGGAGGACTTTCACTTGCGGGCGACCTTTCCTGGATAAGCACAGTAGTAGGTGAAAATAACGATAAAATCGATTGGCTCGATATACATTATTATCCCTGTTGGGGTGATACAGCAGATACTAATTATTATCGTGCCTGGCTTGCGACTCCCGATACAGGTTTTTTCTCCTTACCATTCGAGGACTGGTATCGACAGGTCTGTGACTCGGTAGAAGCATATAGCGGCGGATACGATATACCGGTGCATATCTTTGAATTTAATTCAGGCATAATAATGTATTATGACGCATTGTGGTGGAATTATCTTAACGGTCTTTTTATCGCCGATATTTTGGGACATTTTATGAATGCAGGCGTGCCTGAGTCCGCTGTTTATTGTATATACGATATCGACCCTCCTCTGGCGAACTGGTGGTCGGGAGCGATTATAAGAGGAGATACTCTTTCTATGCGTGCAGCTTGTTGGGTGCTAAAATTGTATATAGATTTTTTCGGCGACTCACTCATTAACACTACCTCCGATGTTTTTGGGCTTAATGTCTACGGTAGTGTGAGAAATGACGATACTCTCGCACTTGTGGTTATAAATAAAAATCTCGATTCCGCTTATACAGCGACGATAAATCTTCACGGATTTGTGTCGAACGATACGATGGAGATATGGGATATAACAAATGACACTATTCTCGCGGCTCCGTGGAATGGGACGAAGGGTATTATTTATAGAGGTAAATACAGCGGCGACTCGACAACTTTTACATACACTTTTCCAAAAGCATCGGTTACAGCGCTCTTGATAGCATCGAAATCGATGGGAATAGAAGAAAATACGAGTTGCAAAGTTGAAAATATAAGATTAGAGGCTTATCCCAATCCGTTCAATTCGTCTGTCGCCATCACGGTTTCTGGCGGTAGGGGTTTGGCAAGCCAAACCCTTACGA
>CAYRNI010000146.1:0-5370 GCA_964425665.1 uncultured bacterium | reverse complement strand
AAATCGACTATGGAATAGCGACTTTCAAAATGCGAATTTGCGAGGCACTTCACCTGCCGAAATCATCTCTCGATGATACTAAAATCTCATTTGCAAAAGACAATGATGAACTCGTTAGAATGGCACACGGTAATTTGCCCGAATGGGGTGTCGGCGTCGCCATTCCCGAACGAAACGAGGTCATAATAATTAAAACAGGCGATTTTCAAAAAGATAGAACTGTCCTAAATCACGAACTAACTCACATCGCACTTCACAGAAAATTACAAGATATACCGTTTCCCCGCTGGTTCGATGAGGGAGTCGCACAATATTTTTCGTCTGGTTTCACTATTTCCCGTCAGGCGCAACTTGCCTGGGCGGTGCTTTGGCGAAATGTTCTACCGCTTCAATCTCTCGAATATGTGAACTCGTTCAACTTTTCCAATGCGGAATTGGCTTATGCAGAATCTTTCGATGCCGTGCTTTATCTGGCTGAACACAATAATATCGGAACAATATGCGACTCGATTGTGTCGGCTCACGATTTCGGCGATGGTTTCCGCAGGGCAACAGGTTCATCCGTGTATGGATTCTATCGAGAATGGGTTCGGCATCTGAGCAGAAAATATCTGCCATTTATTCTTCTGGGCGACCAGCGATTTCTATGGACTTTTGCGGGAACGATTTTTTTAATATTCGGGATTTTTAAATTCATTCGTCAGAGAAAACATTTCGCTAAGTTGCGGAAACAAGCCGAAGACGAACATTGGGATGAACCCACCGACTATATGCCAATAGACTAAATTTCATCTTCGGGAATCTTTTCCGGTGCGATGATTTGATTTATGTGTTTTTTCACTTCTTCGGCATCTTCTGGATGTTCGGCGAGCCACTTTAATATATCACTATCGGTAGAAATGGCAGATTTTATTCTCGGCTCGATTTCGACAGCCTTAGCAAATTCACTCCATGCATCGCCGTAACGACCCTCATATAGGGCTAAAATCGCGAGATTTGTGTGCGGTAATGATGAATACTCGGATTGTTTTTTTAGAGCATTGAAATAATCACGCTGTGCTTTATCATAATCGCCAAGTAGAAAGAACGCGTATCCCCTGTTGTTATAAGCCAATGCAAAACTGGGATTGATTTCGATGCACTTATTATAATCCTCTATCGCTCCTTCGATATCGCCGATTCTCCTCTTAACGACTCCACGATTATTATACGATTGAGCCATATCAGGCTTAAGCTCGATTGCATGCGTATAGTCGGCGATAGCACCATTATAATCCTTTTTACTTCCTTTAATGGCTCCGCGACTTTGATAAGCTTCGGCGGAATCGGGTTTGATTTCAATCGCAAGATTACAAAGTTCCAGTGATTTCTCATAGTCGTATCTCAGCCAAAAATACCTCGAAAGATTAGTTATGTAATACGGGTCGCCAAAATCCCTTATGATTTCCGTAAGTTCTTGGATATCTTCAGAAATATCCGCTTCATTGTAGTCGGTGACTACTTTTTCCGCATATACATTATGGTAAAACCTGTAACTATCGCCATCACGCTTAATAAAAGTATTTTCAATAAGATAATGAAGTGCATCGGAAACGGTAATATCTTCGAAATTGCATCTGAAAAATTTATCGGCGACGACTTGAATTAATTGTTTTTTACCACGCCATATTTCCACCAATGACAGCATCTTCATTGCTCTTAGTATTCCTCGATACGGGTTTTGCAATTTATTATATCGTGCTTTTACTTTTCGTAAATCGAGCACTATGGAGCCAGGAGTGCCATCGAACTCAGCTGTGCTTTGTGCTCCGACACCCTCGGCAAGCTTTATCGCGCTGTCGTCTGACAGGTCGGGAAGGCGAATTTGGTCGTCGAAAATGTAAAGCCAATCTGTTTTTTGAATCTCGACCAATCTATACTCGTGTCCTGCTCTTATCGTTCCCAGTATGATTAAATTCTCGGTTCGTTCGGACATAGCGGAGAATATTTCGTTCGGCTCCCAAAAAGATATATACTGGTCGATATCGTCCCACACAAAGACACAAGTTTTCGAATTTATTATTTCAGCAGCTTGTTTGGGGTTATCCAACGGCTCGGGACGAGGGATAATCACCTGCCATTCGGGATACATCTCCTGCAACTCTGATAACGCTTGAAAAACTGCTCTCGTCTTACCGCCACCTGGACGACCTATCAATAGTATATTTTTCCCCGACTCGATAGATTCTATGAAATCGTGGAAACCGATAAACGGCAGATAAAACCTATCGTATCGAACAATAAAGTGGCTTATATCCAAATCTTCGAGTGCACCGATATATCTAAAATGTCTTCTTCTTTCCGTAATCGCTGTGGGAATTCCTGTTCTTACAGGAGTAGTAATTTGCTCCGAGCTTAATGTGCCGATTTTATTTCGAACGCCCTCATCGGGAGATAAAATATTGAATGCTGTTATAAATTCATCGAGATTTGCCGGACTGTTGAATTTCGCCTCCTCCCTGCGAATTTTCCTTATATCTGCCAGAAGTTCACTGATACTCTGATACCTCGATTCTTTATCCTTATCTATGCACTTCCTCAAAATTTCGACAATTCGCTTATTTATTTTTTTCGGTAAATATTTCATCGAAATCTGTTTTTTCTGAATTAGATTGTTCAATATCTCTGTGACATTTCCTGAAATCGGTGGTTTGCCTGCGAGCAGAGCATAGAAAACGAGCCCGAGCGAGAAAATATCGGAACGCTGGTCGATTTCCTCACCGCGAGCTTGCTCGGGAGACATATACTGCGGTGTTCCCATTATTGAACCATCCATCGTGATATTACCGCTCTCCTGAAATGGCTTGCAAAGTCCAAAATCCGTTATTTTGACGACACCCTCGCGGGAAAGCATAATATTCGATGGATTTATATCCCTGTGAACTATGCCTTTGTTATGAGCATACGCCAATCCTCTCGCGGAACTCTCCAAAATCGTCAATGCGACATTTTGAGAAAGTTTTCCGCCGGATTCTATTATATTCGAAAGCGAAAGACCATCGACATATTCCATAACTATATAGTAAGCATCATTCTCGCGACCGAACTCGATAACTCCGACAATGTTTTCATTCGACATCGCCCCCAAAACAACGGCTTCACGCTCGAATCGAGTAATATAAGTAGGGTTATCGGCGAGTTGCGGATGAAGTTCCTTAATTGCGACGGGGCGCCTCAGCGAAAGTTGAATCGCGTAATATACAGTTCCCATTCCACCGGATGCGATTTTCTTTATAAGCCCAAAATTTCCGAGAACCTTTTTCATCTATTCGGTCTCCAAAAAATAAATTTATTTCACAACAATTAAAATAACGATACTGAGCTCATTGTCAATTTTTTTGCGGAGAATCGGCTCGGTTTTGAATTTGATTTGACATTTTATCTATAAATGTTAAATTTAATTAAAATATTTTAATTTTTTATAATCGGGGGGATTTATTATGGCTACAATATTAGTTGTCGATGATGAAAAAAATATTCGACTTCTCTATCAGAAGGAATTGGAATCTGAGGGCTATAAGGTTTTCACAGCGGAGAGTGCAGAGGAGGGAATGAAAATCCTCGATAAGGAGAAAATCGATGTTGTAATTCTCGACCTGCGTATGCCCGGCACTCACGGCATCGATGCACTCGAAAAGATGATGGTCAAGCAACGCGACTTAGCTGTTCTTATAAATACGGCATATTCGGAATATCGAGATGATTTTCTAACCTGGCTCGCTGAGGATTATATCATAAAATCGTCCGATTTGACCGGTCTGAAAGAAAAAATAAAACAGATATTGGCTCGAAAAGGCAAAATTTAACGAAAGATTCTTTTGGTAAAACCGAACGATAAAAATTTTGGAAAATATACATTATGGGTTATAACAGCAGCCGCTATTTTTAGATTTTTTGTTCTTCTTCGGTTCGATTTGACCCCTCAGGAAAGTTATTATTGGAATTTCGCTCGTCATCCCGCATTGGGCTATTTCGACCATCCCTCGGTTATGCCGTGGACAATATGGCTCACCACAAAAATATTCGGCACAAATATTGTTGGAATAAGGCTCGGAGCCTGGCTTTATGGAATCGGTGCACTTATTTTTCTATGGCTGATTGCAAAAAAGATATGGGATGAAAAAATCGCATTCTGGGCGGTGCTTTCGGCGATTTGCGTTCCACTGTTCAATGTCGCGGGGATGTTTTTCACACCGGACCCGCCACTCGTATTTTTCTGGCTCGGCTCGACTTTTTTACTCATCGAGGCAATCGAAACAGATTCGTGGATATACTGGATACTAACGGGTCTTTTCGCAGGACTCTCGATGCTATCCAAATATACCGCCGTATTTTGGTTTTTCGGTGCGTTTCTATTTTTGCTAGTGAATCAAAAATATCGCAAATATTTAGCAAGCCCCAAATTATATGTAGCATTATTCATATCTCTTGTCGCGTTTTCTCCCGAAATTATATGGAATGCTCAACACGAATGGGCAAGTTTCCTATATCAAAGCGCTCGGCGAGCGAACGAAATCAGACATATCAGAATAGGATATTTTTTCGGATATATCGGAGCACAACTTTTTGCTGTCTCTCCTATTCTATATGTCGGGGCGGTCGCTAAATCGTTGAAATCACCGTTCGCATACATAAAGGCGATACGGGGAAAAACCGAATCGTCAAAAAAAATTCTCGCCGACTCGATAATTTTGTCTTTTTCGCTGCCTCTTTTATTATTTTTCTCCGCCGTCGCGATTCTATACTGGGTGAAACTCAACTGGTTAATCCCGATATATTTCATACCAATCGCGGGATTCGTCGAATGGTCTATCGAACACAATAAAAAATGGCATACATTGGGGGTCATTCTCGCCGCTCTGACAACTCTGATTCTCATCATCGTGATGATTTTCCCGCTCGTTCCCATAACGGGTGAAATGGTATCGACTTATGGATGGGATAAACTCGCCAGCAGAGTGGAAAGCGAACTTATGCAGATGCCAGACAATACATTTATCTTCGGTGCGGAATACAAAGTCCCCGCCGAATTGTCGTATCATCTACCGAATCGCCCGCAGGTATGTGGTCCGAATGTCATCGGTCTGCGAGGAATGGAATTTACATATTGGGTGAATCTCGATACGCTAGCGGGCAGAGATGCTATTTTCGCTCTCGACCCGAGATGGGGTTTTTCGCTCGAACGAGCGAGAAAACTTCTTCCGAAATATTTCGAGAAAGTCGAGGAAACCGAACCGCTGCCAGTATATAGAGGCGGTGCAAAAGTAACGACATACTATATTTTCAGATGCTACAATTATGAACCTTAATACTTAACATCAAAAATTCCGT
>CAYRNI010000145.1:0-5396 GCA_964425665.1 uncultured bacterium | reverse complement strand
GTCCCCCTTATCAAGGGGGACAAGCGATGCCGACCTGTCGGCAGAGCAGGGGGTTAAACAAAAAATCGCCTTCACCAATCCCGACATATCGGGAACAGCGAAACGGCGATATTTTATTGTGCAAGCGGTTCATCTATTTTACCCCTGCAAAGTAAAGTAAAAATAATTTAAGGAATGTCAAGACAAATTGCTTTAATTCAGTATCCACTATTTTTGCTTGGATGTTTTCCATTTGCCTGTATATTTTATAATGAGGACAAAAAATGAATATATTACAACAAATCGGCAACACACCGATGGTGGAACTCGAATATTTCGCTCCTGCTGGCAGGAAACTTTATGCGAAACTCGAAGGCAACAATCCAGGAGGCAGTATCAAGGATAGGATTGCCATTTCGATGCTCGATGCAGCGGAGCGAGAAAATTTAATCACATCGGAAAGTATTATAGTCGAGCCGACGAGCGGAAATACAGGTATCGGTCTCGCACTCGTTTCGGCGGCGAAGGGTTATAAGTGCATAATCGTTATGCCGGAGAATATGTCGGTCGAGAGACAGAAAATCCTCAAATTTTTCGGTGCGGAAGTCGTTTTGACCTCAGCAGAACTCGGTATGCAGGGAGCGATAGATAGGGCGAATGAAATCGTATCGGATACGGAAAATGCCTATATGCCCGACCAATTTTCTAATCCCGCGAATCCGATGATTCATCGCGAGACTACCGCTGCTGAAATAGAGAGCCAACTCAATCTAATACCCACAGCGTTTGTTGCTGGCGTCGGAACAGGCGGAACGATTATGGGAATCGCACAGTATTTCAAACTCGACAGGCAGGCGGATGTGAAAATTATCGCGGTCGAGCCATCGGAATCTGCTGTTCTATCGGGTTTGCCGAAGGGGAAACACAACATTCAGGGGATAGGAGCGGGATTTGTTCCGCCGATATTCGATGGCGAACTCGTCGATGCAATCGAAAAGATTTCCACCGATGAGGCGTTAGAGACATCGCGAGCATTGGCGAAAAAGATGGGGATACCCGCGGGGATTTCATCGGGAGCAAACCTCGCAGCATCGATAAAAGTGGCGAAAAATTTACCACCTGAATCGATTATTACCACAGTTTTTCCCGATAGAATCGATAGGTATTTATCAATTATTTGAAAATGAGAAAATTTTTGAACATAATTTCTATTCTTTTGCTTATTCAAACCGCAGGACTTACTTTCGCTCGAAATATTCCGCATTTTAGCGATGCCGATGGCAATATTTTCGCATTTCAGCCGATGACCACTATTCCTCGACCTACATTGCTTTTTCTCGACTGCAACGGTGCAAGGGAAGAAGACATAGATACATCGAGATTTATCTACGATTCGCTAAAATGGAATATCGCCGTCTGCGGAAGTTCTCGAAACCATCGCGACCCGAGATTGAACGAAACCGATATTTTAGTGCTGGTTCATCGACTGTATTCGTATTCGGCTGTCGATAGACAAAAAATTGTGCTATTTGGTTTTTCGGGACAAGGAGCGCAGGCACTCGGGACATATCTGCGTCATCCGCAGTATTTCGCCGGAATCATAACCGAATGTGCTCATCCGGGACTTATATATAATCCCGATTTCAAAGATGCCGAGGGAAAGCCTGTTATACTAATCACCCGCGAACAGGAATGGAACCGCGGATGGAACGAGATGATGGCTCAAATTTTTTCCGACCGAGGTATGAATGTGAAATTGATAATGACTCCCGGCGAGCATCATATCGGCGATGCAGAGGAATTATATAATGCCTGCGAAATTATCGATTCACTTTTCATTGAAAATACAATCCCTCACTTTTGAAATCGAAATCTTTTGCAAATTTTTCTGCCCTGACAAAATTTTTCACGGCATAGCAATATAGACATCCTCGCGGGCAGGTATCGTAAGCGCCTATGTCGATAGATTTCGTGCAGAGGCAATTTTTTCTCTGTCCCGAATCTTTGATATATGGCAAATTTTTCCCGCTCGATTTCGAGAGCCAATCGCTATCGATACAAGCACCATCTGGAATGCCTAAATTTGCGAGTTCACCCGCCATAGAGCAAGATTGAATTTTCTGTCCATTCGACTCGGCGATTTCCGCAATATTTTTCAACATCTCGCGGACATCGGATTTTTTCATAGGTTCTGTTTCAAAATCGATTCCGGCATTTTTCATTCTACGAACCGCCGAACTGTATGGTGTCATCAAACTGACGATTACTCGCGATGTGTATCCCTTCAATTCCGACGAGATTTTCTCGAAATTTTTTCGATGCCAATCGGGAGCGTATTCATCGGTGATAATAATCGGGTCGTATCGTAGAGCCATTCTGTCCGCACCGATTCTATCCGAAAATTTCTGAAACCATTCGAGCGAACGCCCGATACTTACGGGATATTTCTCCATCGGCGCCGAATATCCTGTTATTGTCCAGAGGAAAAACACAAAGTATCCACGCTCGATTATTTCTTCGATGAAGGGAAAAAGTGGCGAGCCATCTCTCGTCCAGAAAACGATTGCATCGACATAGTCGGGTTCGAGCGAAACCCTTTTCACAAGATTTCGATTGAACGGATTGCGGACTATAACATACCCCGCTCTGATTCGTTCTATGAACCATCTCGCGTAGAACGATGGGATATCGCTTCTCCGAGATGCGGAGATGATGTTCGTCTCCTTTTCAGGGAATAAACTCGATTCTCGTTCAAATGATTTCGATGTCGTGTTCATCTTCCAAGTTATCGTTTTTTACTTTTCACTTCGATATTAAGTTATTTCCACAAATGAGAGATGAAACTAAAAAACTAATATTTCTGATGATATTTGCCATAGCGATGAAACGAGTCGAATTAGTGGTGGTTGTGTATTCGAGGAAACTATAATATTCTCGAAATGTTCTAATATTTTTCCACTGCGATTTCGACGATAATCTGCGGGAATCTACTGTTTGTTATAATAAAAATTGTTGTGAATTTATTTTGCCAAAGCGAATTTGCGAGATGGTCCGATTATTTCTATTCTTCTTCCTTTATGCCAATTCCAAGCGGTTCTTATGATTGTTTCGAGGTCTGAATGTTTCGGCTCCCATCCGAGAATACTTTTTATCTTTTCATAGCTCGCGACGAGTTTGGGCGGGTCGCCCTCTCGTCTATCGCCCTCCATTATAGGGATTTCGCGTCCTGTGATTTCCCGAGCCATCTTGATGACATCGAGCACAGAGAAACCCTTGCCACTGCCCACATTGAGAGCGAGCCCTGTGCCATCGGGTTCGCGTTCGAGAAGCCATTCTATCGCACGGATGTGGGCATCGGCAATATCTACTATGTGAATGTAATCGCGAATACAAGTGCCATCGGGGGTATCGTAATCCATACCATAGACGACTATATGACTTTCATCTCCCAATGCCACATCCAAGACCTTTGGTATTATATGTGTCTCGGGGACATGAAGCTCGCCGAATCTGCCTTCGAGGTCGGCACCCGCAGCATTGAAGTATCTGAGAACAAAATACGAGAAACCGTGAATCTTGCTGGCATCGTTTATCATTCGCTCGATTGCGAGCTTCGTAAAACCATAGACATTATCAGGATTTAGAGGATATTCTTCGGTAACGGGCATCTTTTGAGGACTACCATAGACAGACGCAGTGGATGAAAACAAAATCTTATCGACCCCGTATTGAAGCATAATTTTCAGAATATTCAATGTTCCTGAAATATTGTTTTCATAATAAAACAGCGGTTTTGCAAAAGATTCTGGAACGAGACTTTTGGCAGCAAGATGTATCACGGCGTCGATATGATGCGATGCGAAAACATCCTCGAGTCGTTCGGTTTCGAGAATATCACCGTATATGAACGGACCCGAAACGAGTTCCTTATGCCCGGTGGAAAGATTATCGTAGACAAGTGTCCGATAGCCTTTCGCTCGAAGCATAGAAGTAACATGACTGCCTATATATCCTGCCCCACCTATGATTAAAACGGTTGCGCTCATACCATAACTCTTTCTTGATATATATTTTATAAAATATAAAAATATAGTATCTTTAATGCAAGTATTTTTTTTCTGCTATAAACATACTGTTTTTAAGTTTATTATGCGTTTCGAAATTGTCAATAAAATTTAGCACTTTGAGAATAGACAAAATCGAATATTAAACATAATGAAGCCAACCATAAGGGTCGTTTCCGTTCTCTACTATGTCGAAAAATTTCTTTTGAAGTTTTTCTGTAATCGGTCCTCGTTTTCCCGAACCCACAGCGATTTTATCCACACTGGCAATCGGTGTGATTTCCGCCGCAGAGCCTGTAAAAAATACCTCATCAGCAGTGTATAGAAATTCCCGCGGTATTAAAGATTCTTCCACCTCATATCCCATCTCCTTCGCAATTTTGATAACGGAATCTCTCGTGATGCCAGCGAGAACCGATGCCCCGAGCGGTGGAGTATAGATTATCCCGTCGATTATCACGAAAATATTTTCGCCAGAGCCCTCGGAAACCCAGCCGTTGATGTCCAATGCGATACCTTCGGTATAGCCTTCAGTAATTGCCTCCATCTTGATGAGTTGCGAATTCATATAGTTTGCGCCAGCCTTCGCAGTAGCAGGAAAAGTATTCGGCGCCATTCTGTTCCAGGTGGAAACTTTTACATCGACACCTTTTTCCAGTGCCTCGGGACCGAGATATTTCCCCCATTCCCATACGGCGATAGAAACCTTGACAGGGCAAGGAAAAGGATTTACTCCCAAACTATTGTATCCACGATACACCAGCGGACGAATGTAGCAAGATTCGAGATTGTTTTTCTTGATAGTCTCCTTTATCGCGTCGTTTATCTCTTCCTTTGTGAATGGTATCTCCATACGATAAATCTTAGCGGAATTGAAAAGTCGCCTCGTGTGCTCGGGGAGACGGAAAATCGCCGTGCCTTTGGGTGTTTTGTATGCCCGTATCCCCTCGAAAACGGATGTCCCGTAGTGAACCACATGCGAAAGGATGTGAATTTTCGCATCTTTCCACGCTACGAACTCGCCATCCATCCAAATATAATCTGCTTCTTTGAACGCCATCGGAAAACCTCCTATGTGAAAATTGTTTGATTTTTTTCTCGCTTCTTCTATACCCGTTGAAATGTATACCCATTTAATTACATTCTTTCAACTGCTCCGGAGCGATGATTTCGTTTATTTTATCTCTGACTTCTTGCGCTTTGTCTTTGTTCTCATCATTGCAAAGCCATAAGATGATGTTTTTGTCTTCGCTAATATCTTTCTTCAAATTACCATCGAGTTTTACAGCTTTCTCGAAAAATTCATAAGCGTTATCGAATTGTTCCTGATATAAGCGAAGTATTCCTTTGTTT